>NZ_JAUBUJ010000066.1:0-26516 GCF_036705405.1 Microcoleus sp. B13-B6 | reverse complement strand
AGTTTTGAGTTAAAATATCCAGACTTAAAAGCAGGTGATTTAATCAGGAAGCCTTGTAAAAGTTATGAGTTTTGAGTTAGATAAGTTTTTAATTCAAAAAAATTGTTGTACTCAAAATTCATAACTTTCTGCATAACGGGCAAGCTTACGATCGCAAAATTTTCCGATAGCGAGCTTGAATTACCGAGTAGATGCCATAGGCAATTAAACCCAAAGGTACTAGACCCAAAATCACTGGACTAAAAGGCTGTTGTCCCAGAATTGCCAACACCTCGCCCAATCCCTTCGTTTGACTGGCATCTGATAGCTTGGCTGCTTGAATTAAGAAAATACCGATTATAACGAAAACAATCCCACGGGCCGCAATTCCGAATCGACCCAACCGTATCGCCCAAGTTTGCTCGGTTTGGCTCATTTCATCTAGCTTGAAATGGCGGCGAAATTTGGCTTTATATGCTTCGTAGAAATAAGAAAATCCTACGCCAATAACAATTGATCCTGCCAATCCTACCAGCCATTGTCCAAACGGTTGCGCTAAAATTTGGGCTGTCAAATCTTCGGTTGTATTGCTCTTACCACCGCCCGAACCCATTATCAGTTTTACAGCCGTTAAAGCCAAACCTGCGTATCCTAAAGCACTTAAGCCGTAGCCAATGCGTTGGGCAATTCGCTTGGCATCCAATTTGTCTCCTTGGTGTTCTGGGTCGAGAATTGTCTGAACGATACGCCAAAGGGCATAACCAATAATGCCAATCGTTACAAGAAATAGCAGAAATTTACCGAAGGGTTGGTTAACAATTTCTGATAATGCACCGCTAGTATCGGTTGTCCTGCCGCCCATACTAAAGGCTGCTTGTGCTGCTAAAAAACCGACAATAAAGTAAACTAAGCCTTTGGAAGCATATCCCAATCTTGCCAGTCGCTCAAACCAGACATGAGAAGTTGCCTGTCCAATTGAGTGTTTAATGCTGTCGGTGGGTAAGTTGTGCGGTTTCATATTTTTTGACAATTTAGTTGTTCACGACTGCTGCCATAGGCAATGGTGCATTCCTTTCCAGTTAACTGAGTTCTTAAACAGATAATTTATGTTATTATTTATTAAGTTAAAATTACCTTGTTGAGAAATTTTTGTCATCTGTCTTGAGCGGGAGTGTCATCGGTTGATTGAGTGATAAAATTCACATTAAGTGGGCTTGACAAATATAGCTTTATGGGTTATTAAATGGCTTCCCTGATGGAGCAGTTTGCCAGGGGTCTAGTATATCTTTGATTAAAACTTCTTTAACCCAAATTTGAATAACAATTAGAATTGGTAGCCCTAAAAATAATCCCAAAAAGCCAAAGAAAAATCCGAATGCTGTCAAAAGAGCTAAGGTGTAAGCGGGAAGCAGAGATACCTGCTTTTCCATAATGATAGGTGTGACTAAGTTGCCTTCAACTTGTTGAATTAGGAAATAAAGCAACAACACCGCGCCTGCTTTTGAAGGCGAATCTAATAAAGCCAGCAGCAACGGTGGAATTACGCTTAAAATTGCGCCCATATAGGGAATTAAGGCTAATATGAATGCGAGAACGCCGTTCACAAAAGGCAGGGGAACTTGCAAAACCAACAAACCAATAATGCTCGTAATACCAATAAAACTCATGCTTAATGCAACGCCGGCCAACCAACCCATTAAACCCTCTTCGCATTTTGAGAGAATTTCATCGGCTCGCTGACGGTAAAAAGCCGGAAAAAGGCTGATAGCTGCGTGGCGGTATGGCATCGGATTTACCAGAAGCATGATTGTCAAAATGGTAATTAATAAGGTATTGAGAATCAAGCTGAGATAGTTGGAAAACAACAGATAAATATGCGAACTTGTCCACCGAAAAAGCGTTTTAATTTCTTGGGTTAAATCGTCAATACTCGGAAGGTTATCAAAAATTGGTCCGGGTAATCTTGCTTGCAACCAATAGAACCAAACTCGCAGTTGTTCTATTCCTAGCGGGACGAGTTGGGACAACTCTTGAAATTGATTGCTCAGGCGCGTTACGATGAGAGTTAGCAAGACAGCGCTCGCTGTGACTAGAATCGCAATTGCTAAGGCGATCGCCACTCCCCGCTTCGCACCCGACTGCTGCAATCTTCGCACTAAACGGTTGAGAGCGATCGCTATAATTACGGCGGTAAAAAACAGTAAAACAATCGTTCTAATTGTCCACAAAATATAGAGGGAGGCTACCAAAGCCAAAAAACCGATCCACTTTCCTAAACCCACAACAAAAGCCTCTCTATTCACCCACACTTAACTGGAGCAGGGAGATTTTTTTGGCTAAACTTTCTACAGCGAGAGTGAGCGATCGCATCAATTCCGAATCCTCACTGTACTCTGCAGAAGCCAAATTCATCAGCCGCTGACTTTGGCTAATTTCTATTTCCTGACTCCACTCTTGTGCGGTAGTATCTTTATAAACCCCAATCGTTATTCCCTGTTGTTCATTCAAAAGCGAAAAACAAGGAATATCTGATGCCCCATCACCCACATAAATGACTTGCGTTAGCGGGATGTGCAATTCTTCCGCCGGAACATCCCGATAAACAAATGTCGTGCCATCGTCTTTTGGAGAGTTGTCAACGCCTTTGGCAAGTTGAAACAAATAGCGAGTTTTTTCCGTGTGAGTTACAATTTTTTTGACAAACTCAATCTCGCCTTCTTTACCATAATGGAACTCGCAACCCCACATCGCCTTAAACTTGGGGGCGATGCAATTATTACGGGCAATTTCCACCATACCGCAGCTAATTAGATAAAATTCAACTTCCACTTTGGGGTTGATTGCATAAGCGCTTTGGCGTAGGCGAGCGAACATTTCCGCAACGCCATCAAAGGGCGCTAATTTTTTCCCAAAATTGGCTATATATTGCTGGGTTATTTTGTTCCCTTGACGCTTAGATTCCTCGATAAGTGCGTAAAATCTGGCTAGAATATTGTCCCAACCGCTATCAATTAAAGGTTGAATTCGATCGCGACGAAAGGCGAGGGCATCAATATTGAGGCTTTCTAACAGACTATCGACGGTATCCGGGACAAGGGTATCGTCGAAGTCAAACACGACGGCGATATAGTTAGATAAAGGTTTGGTTGCGAGAGTCATAACAATTTGAAAGTGAAGGTTAACTAACAACAGCAACTTGATAGTTGCGATTTTCCCAATTTTGGGAAATAGTCCAGAAAAAAGTAAAGTGAATCGGAGATGTTTGATTGTGGTCGATTGCAATATCTAACAATTCAATTCCGATTGCTGTTGAGGAGGAGTTTGTATCTGTAACAGTTAGCCAGTTATCGCCAGACAAATGTAACTATTATTTTTGCGAAATTATGGCACGTTCACCTGCTAGCGCCACTATAAAAACCCTGTTTAACTTCCTCCTCCACTCGTTCCACTTATCCCGGTCAGTTGTAAAAGATAGATAACTGCAAAGCCGGCAAAAAATATCCCTGCAATTACCGTTCCACCCCAGATAAACTTCGAGGGTCGCAATTCCTTGGGCAGCATTCGATGATTCACATAAAGCGTTAATCCAGTCACAATGGGAATGTGAGCTGCTTCAATGCCTCCAGCCATTTGTAGCAAGGAAACGGGTTCGCCGAAAATCAGATAAATCGCAATGGGTAACGCAGCTAACAGCACTATAATATAAAATCGCTGCAAAAATTTTTCATTCGTCCAACGACCCTGCACGCCAAATCCTTGCAGTAAAATTTGCGTGCCATCGGCAAACATCCGCCCAAAGCCATCTTGGACTGAAAGCGTGGTGCTACCAAAAGTAATAAAAACAATTGCCACCATAAACCAAAAGCCAAATGGCCCCCAAAGGTCGCCTAGCAAACTACCCAAAATTTCTGCTACTTGTTGTTCTTTTGGCACTAATCCTTGGGGACGCAACAACTCGCCACCGAGAATCAAAAAAGCGAGTGCCGCTAACAGCGCACCCACGACTGCTAAGGTGTTGGATAAACTCATTAAAGTCACCCAACCCTGCAACCTTTTTACTTGTTCGTGGCCGATTTGATTAAAATCAAGGGGTTGTTCTTGTTTGAGGGAAGCAGCACCGTATCCTCTGGCTTCCACCCAATAGGAATACCACATCAATCCTGCTGCCCCTGCTAGCATAAAACCTAGCCAAGGTAGGATTTCTTGATATTGCACGTTTTGGGGAATTTGAGGCACTAAACCCGCTGCGAATTGTCGAAGGTTGGGAAAAACAAAAATCGCCGCGGCTACCACTGCCAACGTGCGGCCGATGCCGATAATTGAGGAAATTTTTTCAACAACTTTATACTGCCCCATGAACACAATTGCTGCCGTCACAGCGATAATAATCACCGTCCAAAGTTTAACTGTTCCTCCTGTTACTAGAATCAGTGCTGTAGCGGCGGCACCTGCAAGTCCGGCAACCGTGGAAATTGCTACTATCACCTGCGGCAATAAAATCAGCCAAATCGTCCAATTTTTTGGCCCAGGAATTTGCTTAAAACCTTCTAAAATCGTTGCGCCCGTACAAACCGAAAACCGCCCGACTTCGTTGTTGATAAACCACTTGAGGATAACAGCGGCTAGCAGCGCCCACAACAGCGAGTAGCCGTAAAGTGCTGCAATTCGAGGTGTAAATAGTAACTCACCAGAACCAGCAGCCGAAAGCATCCATAAAAAACTCGGCCCCAACCATTTAAAGCGATCCCAACCCTCTGGTGGCTGCGGGATTTGTTGATTTGTATTTTCACCCTGTTGGTTAGTTATTTGTGCAGAAGAACTGCGATTGCTATCTCTATTCATTGTTTGTTATTACTCGATTAGTAACTGGTCAACACCGATCGATTTACCCACGATTTATGGTGAGGTTGAAATTGTGGATTTTCATATTCCGGTGCTTCACAGCTTGTTAAAACGACGCTTGCTGCTGGCTTTTACCCAAAGTCCGATTAAACTTATATCTTGCACCATTCTCAATTAGCCTTTTAGGAACAGGCAAGATGCCTGTTCCACAAGAAAATCTACTCTTTGTGGAACGGGCAAGATGCCCGTTCTTGAGAATGCTGCAAGATGTGAGATTAAACCAAAGACAACTACGATCGCCAGCAAAAACGTTAGATTGAACTGAATGCCAAAGCCACTTGCATGATTGTGGCAACGTAAAACTCACAGCAGGTATTGGCCAATTGCAAATGATGGTACGCGCCAAGCCAAAAAAACTGCTGCTAGTCCCAAAAAAACGGCAATGTCCACAACGAATGCGATCGCACTCAGGCTTGACTAGGTTCTCAAGTTTGAGAGAGGACTTTTCCTTCCCAATTACAGCGAGAGAACCAGCTAGAAGTATCCACAATCGCGTTCGTGGTTGAATTTTTGAATGGGTTAGGTTTTCTTGTACTCAAGGAATTAATTTTGTACAAAGATACCTCCTAAGACTGCCACTCTTACATTTTTACCCTACACCTATGTCGGGCAATGATTGTGCAAAATTAAAGCAAATAGCCAAATATATTACTTAAGATATATTGCTTTTACATTCAATTTTAAAATCACCAAACTTAAGATAGATGCTGCACGGCTATTTTTTCTCTACAGAGACTTTTTAGAAAAACCCAAAGTTCATTCTCAGGTTAGGCGCGTCGCTATTGTTTAGTTTGTATGCTGAGAACTACGAAGTTCATATAATTTAACAAGAGCGAGATGACACAAAATAGCGATCGAGCAAGCCAAGCAATAGAATTGCTGGGTCAACAAAAGTTGGAACTAAGCGATCGCGATCGTGAAGAGATCATTGAGCGCATCCGTCCCACTGCCTTAATCATTCACGAAACGATTAGGATTGAGGGTGAAAGTGAGTTGTGCCGTCCAGTTTCAGCCCTAGCTTGGTCTGGATTAGCCGCAGGACTATCTATGGGATTTTCCCTGGTGGCTCAAGGTGTACTCCAAGCAAATTTACCCCAGCAATCTTGGAGTTCCATCATTGTCAGCCTTGGGTACAGTATCGGCTTTGTCATCGTGGTGATGGGGCGTCAGCAGTTGTTCACTGAAAATACCCTGACTGTCATTCTGCCTTTGTTAAACGATCGCAGACCCAAAGTTTTTATGCGAGTGCTGCGATTATGGGGAATCGTGTTAGCAAGCAATTTGTTAGGTGCATTCATATTTGCCTCAATAGTTGCACAGGTTGGAGTCTTCCCGCCTGAATTTCAAACAGCGTTTGGCGAAATAGGTTTAAGAGTTATCGATGGAGGATTTTGGATAACTTTATTGCGGGCAATCTTTGCTGGTTGGTTAATTGCTTTAATGGTCTGGCTTCTCCCCGCCGCTGAGTCTTCCCAACTGTGGGTAATTATTATCATCACTTCCCTGGTTGGGCTAGGTGAATTTCCTCATATTATTGCCGGATCGGTGGAAGTTTTCTATGCAGTGGCAATTAAAGCTGTTTCGTGGCCAGAATATTTTGGCAAATTCATGATACCTACCCTAATTGGTAATATTTTAGGCGGAGTTACCTTAGTTGCTGCCTTAAACCATGCCCAAGTTGCTCAAGATGACCTCTAGAAATTGCACTCCAATAAACTATATCAAGGGCATGGAGAACCCCGATTTCTCTAAGAAGTCGGGGATGTGCGATCTTAAGATAGGAGGAGAGTGATGATGACTACAAACTGGCGTGGCTATCGAGTTGCAGCTTGGGTAGGACAGGCGTTATTAACAATAGCAGTAATAGCTGCTCTGAGTCAGGGAAAATGGCAAAATGCCTTGGGGTTAGCCTTATTCTTAGTAGCATCCCTGGCGTTTGTGGTGATGGAAGATAGCTTGCCAACGCTGTTTGATTTCCTGTTTGTGCTTGCTGCCTTACTCAACGCCGGAGGCTGGGTTTTCGGACTGTTTTACCAACCGGGACCTTATGATGAAATTGTTCATGCTTTCACGACTTTTGCCGTGACTTTAGCATTGAGTTTTTTAGCATACAGTTCAATGCTGACTATTTTTCGTAACCATAAAATGCTGTACTTGCTAACAATAACCAGTTTTGGGATTGCGATTGGGGCTTTGTGGGAAGTTGCCGAATGGACGGCTGGTATTGTTCTCTCAACCGAAGTGATTGAGAGTCTGAATGATACGATTGTTGATTTGATTATGGATAGTGTGGGAGCTGCAATAGCTGCCCTAACTAGCTTATGGACGTTGCAAGAATGGATGCGCCCCAGTGCGGCAGTTGGGAATCAAGCATCTAATCAAGCATCTATGGCCAATAGTGCCAGCGATCGCACTTAACTCGCAAATTTCTCATTTTTTCTTCAAACATCTTTCATCAGATAGATATTTTCTTATTGCCTCCGACAGATGGCAAGCCTTGGAGAGTTGAGGTTAAATAGATACATAAGCAACATTTTGAAAGAATGTAGAACCTAGAACACAGACAATCGACCCTTAGCAAAAGTAAAATTTTAATAATTAATTTAAATTTTCACATTATTACTGCAAGAGGTTGGTTGTTTTGATTAAGGAGGATTTTATGAAAATAAAATCATTTTCAACGGCAATTGGACTGGTTCTGTTGGGTTCAACCCTTTATTTACCGGAAATTGCTCAAGCTAGTCCCAAACCATCTATCCAAGTAGCTCAACGAAGAGTAGTCGGCTCGGAGATAGACAGTTTTACCGCGTATCCAGTACAGCGATTAGAGCCAGGAACTGAACTATTTTTCGTGCTGCGAGGAGCCCCGTATTCGAGAGCTACCTTGACTATCCCCAATGCAGTGCAAAATCTGCCGATGCGGGAGGTTCAACCGGGAGTTTACGAGGGAAGCTACGTGATTCGCGAGGGCGATCGAATTTCCGAAAATACAGTTGTGCGGGCAAATTTGCAACAAGGCGATCGCATCAGTAGCACCCGCTTGCAACAACCTCTAGTTGCTGGTTATAACGATCGCGGCTTTCAATCTTTGTCTATTAACCGCTTCATTGCTCAACCAGTACAGCAGTTAGCTCCGGGAACCACGCTCAATTTCAAATTGCTCGGCACTCCCAACGCTACAGCTAATTTCTCCATTGAAGGAGTTGCTAATAACATTCCCATGCGGGAAGAATCCAACGGCGTTTACACAGGGGAATATACGATCCGCAGCCAAGATTATTTCCCCCCTGCAGGTGCGGCGGTTACTGCTAGTTTGCAGTCGGGAAATCAAGTTATTCGTTCCCGTTTAGATCGAGAGCTAATTGCTGGCGATGATGGCAGTTCCAACACTGCCGAAATCCCGCTAGAAATTATCACTCCCCAAGAAAATGCTCGCGTCAGCGGGACGGTGGAAGTGGAAGGACGCAGCGCCCCAAATGCGACAGTTAATGTCAACGTTCAGGCTACCTCTTCTGTGGCAGGTTTGTTTGGAGTTGAACGAAATATCCTCGAACGCACAATTCGGGCGGATGAACAAGGTAAATTCAGTTTTGCTTTTAAGCCGACCATTTCTCTACCAGGAACCCGATACGAGGTTAATCTCAGTTCTAGTAGAGGCGATCGCACCAGTGAAGAAACATTGGTACTGTTTCAAAATTGAGCGGTGACTCGCGACTATTTGCCCGCCCAAAATCGGGCATACTGAATCCCGAATGCTAGCAGGTAAAGCAGAAATTGTTCTGCAAAATCTACCAACGCCTTTGACTGTCACAATGGTGCGCGAAGATGGAGGGCTGCTGAAAGTTAAACCCATGTCTAGTTCTCAAACAGGGATGGTAGCAGTTTCCAGAGATGAAACGAGTAACTTTGATAGCAATCAAGGGGTTTTAAGAATTCAACCTGACGGTCAAGTGTTTTTGAATTAGGCTATAAAAAGACCGGGTTTTGAACACAAATTCTGTAGCTTCATCAACAAAATAAACAGAAAAAATTTTGGAGGTTTTTCAATGGTTAATAATCGTTTGAACAATTACACTCAAAAGCTCTCGAATGCTAAGGGAGGAGCGATCGCACTCGCACTAGCAACTATCCTGCTTCCGGCTTGTACTACCCCACAGCGGGAAGCAACGGCACCTGCACCTGCACCTGCACCAACCGGTTCGATTCCCACGACAACCGAGAATGTGGTTGATAACACAGCACAACTAATTGGCAAAACTGTGACCGTCAGAAGCGAACCAGTCAAGAAATTGGGGCCATCGACCTTTACAGTTAGCGATAAGGACTTTTTTGGCAGCGAACCGATTTTGGTTGTCAATGCCACCGGCAAGCCTTTTGTGCTGCCGGCTGAATCAGGTCAAGAAGTTCAAGTAACGGGAACAGTTCGCAATTTTGTCCTTGCAGATA
The DNA here is from genome assembly GCF_036705405.1 of Microcoleus sp. B13-B6. NCBI lineage: Bacteria > Bacillati > Cyanobacteriota > Cyanophyceae > Oscillatoriales > Microcoleaceae > Microcoleus > Microcoleus sp. B13-B6. Next base: position 17,189 of record NZ_JAUBUJ010000066.1, on the reverse strand, counting down.
TTGAGCGCGAGTACAAATTAGGCTTAGAGTCAAACTTGTACGCCGAGTACGAAAGTAAACCTGCGATCGTTGCACAATCGATGGCGCTAGCCCCCACACCGGGTGAACTCACCTCAAACCCCCAAAAATACTACGGCAAGACACTGGCGGTCAGCGGTGAAGTCGAAAGCCTCAGAAGTCCAAACTCGTTCACTTTGGATGAAGACAAATTAATTGGCGGACAAGACTTGTTAGTGATACACACAGTTCCAAAACCAACCGTGCAAGAAGGTGAGAAGGTTGCCGTAACCGGCGAGTTGCGTTCGTTTGTCCTCGCTGAACTTGAGCGGGACTACGATCTGCAATGGGATTTGACATTGAAGCAGAAGCTAGAAGCCGAGTATACCAACAAACCTGTGCTAGTTGCTACAGGGGTATATCCCTCCGCGATTCCTCAGTAACCAATAGGCCTCTGTCATAACTACTGCGGGGAGTAGGGGTTAGGCATCCTGCCTGCCCTTAACGAAGTTTTCGGGAGAAGTCTAATAGCTAACCACAAGGCGATCGCTTGCCCCATGAACACAAGCAGAACCTTTTTCTTGCCTCGTTTCTTTTGATGATAAATTCAGCAATAAGGTGTATATAATGAATCAACCAGAATCCTTGTCGCAACCGCTGACCCAAAGCGAATTCGTCGCAACTTTTCGCTTGTTCAGCAGATTTAGCTTCTGGATACAGTTATTCTTGGGTGCTGTTTCCGGCATTGTTTTATTATTTGCTATGTTGGGTCGCAACATGAGCGAACAAGCCAATAATGCAGGTATTGGTTTCGGGGTATTTTTAGCAATAATTGGTCTGTTATTGCTGTGCTTTAGAATTTTTTGGGATTTTCGCTATAGGCTTTTAGGCCGACTTTTGCACGCCGAAAATTCCCAGGTATATCCCAGCAAAGAACATATTACTCACACCTTACGGATTGGATTAGTTTCTAGTTTGGTGGGGGTATTAATCGCGTTTGTTGCTTCTGAAGAAACAGTTGCTGTAGTCCTAGCGAAAACTCTTAGTCAGCCCCAAGCGATGGCAGCTTATGCGCCAGAAAATGTGATTCGTTCCCTAGATATTTTTGTGACGATGGCAAACGTCAATTTGATTGGCGCTCACTTTTTTGGAGCTGTTACTTCTCTTGGGTTACTCAATTGGGTAGAAGATTAGTTGGCAGCATTGGCGATCGCTAAAGGCAAACACCACTCCTATGTCGTTAGGATTGACAAGGCCTGACCGATTTAGATTTAACTAAGGTTGGTGGCGAAAGCACTGTCTTGGCGAAAGAGAGCGAAGACAGTGCAGCTACAAGCTAAGCAAGGTGGCTATTGGGATGAACATCTAATCTGAAATTGGTAGCGATCGCTCCTGCTAATGGTAGTTAGCCTAATCAACCGTTTTTTTTTCGTAATTCATTTATTATATTGAGAGATATTTCATCTATTTTTAGATTGATAGATTTTGAATCGGGACAAACAAAACTTAGGTTCGTATTCCGAAAGATGAGCTATACCCGTGGCATTCAGCTTGCTAAATAGCCCTGTTGCCGTGTTTATTAACACAGCCATGTTACACAGTTTCTCTATTAGGAAATTTACTGCAATGAAAGACCTCTGGTATAAAAACGCAATTGTCTACTCCCTCGATGTTGAAACCTTCATGGACTCGGACGGCGATGGTGTCGGCGACTTTCAAGGACTTATCAACCGCCTAGACTATTTATCCGCGCTAGGAATTACTTGTTTGTGGTTGCTGCCGTTTTATCCTTCCCCTAACCGCGACAATGGTTACGACGTGATGGATTACTACAACATTGATCCGCGACTGGGAACCCTGGGAGATTTTGTCGAGTTCATGCACCAAGCAAAGGAACGAGGCATTCGCGTGCTGATCGATCTAGTAGTAAATCATACGTCCCATCAGCATCCTTGGTTTGTGGCATCCAAAAGCGATAAAAACTCCAAGTATCGCAATTACTACGTGTGGTCAGAAAATCCACCCAAAACAGATCCAGAATTGCTGGTGTTTCCCGATGCTGAGGAGAGTATTTGGGAGTACGACGAACAAGCAAAAGCTTACTATTTGCATCACTTCTACAAAGAACAGCCAGATTTGAATATTGGCAATCCGGCGGTACGAGAAGAAATCTGCAAAATTATGGGTTTCTGGCTAGAACTGGGCGTGTCTGGATTTCGCATTGATGCTGTTCCCTTTTTAATTAAAGGAATTGGCATCGAAGGTGCAGACCCCGAAAGCCTGCGAGGTTTCTTGGAAGAAATGAGAGATTTTGTGTCATCGCGTCGGGGTGATGCAGTGTTGCTGGCAGAAGCAAATGTCGATCGCGAGCAAATTTCTATCTACTTTGATAAGGGCGACAGAATGCACATCCTGTTCAACTTTTTGCTGAACCAGCATCTGTTTTTGGCACTGGCGCGTCAAGAATCCACAGCATTGCGCGATGGACTAAAAATCTTACCGGATATTCCTGATATTTGTCAGTGGCTTAATTTTGTGCGCCATCATGATGAACTGACGCTAGACCGCATTACTTCATCGGAACGAGAGGAAATTTTTGCAGCGTTTGCCCCTGAGAAAACTATGCAAATTTTCGGGCGTGGGATTCGTCGTCGCTTACCACCGATGATGGGAGGATCTCGCCGCCGGATTGAACTGGTCTACAGCTTGCTTTTCACCCTGCCTGGTACACCCATGCTGCGCTATGGCGAAGAAATTGGCATGGGCGATGACCTTTCGCTGGAAGGTCGAGACAGCGTGCGGACGGTGATGCAATGGTCAGATGCCGCGAATGGTGGCTTCTCGACGGCTGCAACTGATGCCCTTGCCAGACCTGCGATCGCCCACGGAGAATATGGTTACAAACAAGTCAATGTCACCGCAGCGCAGCGCGATCCTGCCTCATTAATTAACTGGATGGAACGTGCAATCAGCATCCGCAAGCAATGTCCTGAGTTGGGTAGGGGCAAGTGGCAAATTCTGGAAACCGACTCTCCCTCGGTGTTAGCCCACTGCTGCGACTGGAAAGGCAGGACGGTGATTGCTGTCCACAATCTAGCCGACAAGCCTTGTACCGCTACGCTCAAATCTAACGAATACAGCAATCTGTTCGATTTATTTGGCGATCGTCTCTATGAATCTCTCGATGCCGACTCGCCCTCTATTCCCTTAGAAGCCTACGGCTATCGCTGGTTTCGAGTCAATCGAATCCAGGCGTAAACAAGTTAAAGTTGATGGGAAAACTAGCGACGTGGGCTCGTAGGAATGTACTTAGCAGTATTCTTGTCTGGAAGCGGTTCTATCTGACCTTGATTGACCAAAGCTTGATGAATTAGGGCAGTAGCACTACCCCGACTGAGCAACTCGTTCGGATTAAGAACTGTGGGATCTGGATAGTTGACCACTATCTTTGCCTTTGTCGCTGCTGCCACTGGCTCAACCGCATATTTAGGAAGTTTCCCCGCATCTTTATAGTACGAATTGAGAAAATCTAATGCCGAATTTTTAGTAGGCGCAGTTGCAGCTTTTGTCGTTGTTGGTGGAACAGCCTTAGCCGGTTTAGGTGCGGGCGCAGCCGCAGGCTGCAGCCTTGCCACTACAGGTAATAACGGCTGCATCAAAACAGTCGCTGCGAGGGGAAATGCCAAACGGTTCCTAGCAATTCGACGTTTATTTACTGGAGTTGGCTTGGCTGCAGTTACAGCCGCTGGATCAGTTTTGACAACAGGGGGATTGTAATCCATATTTAAACCCCTCATTAACACAACTAATGCTTGTGCCTTAGTCAAGGGCTGCTTGGGACGAAACTCCTTTCCAGGAAAATCATTCATAAATCCCGTTTCATAAGCTTCTTGAATCGGAGTTTCGGCCCAATAGTTTTTAGGCACATCCTTAAAGTAACTTCCACTCGGTATCTTTCTAACGCTTGCTCGATTAAAAGCTTGGTGGATCATCGCCGAAAATTCATCCCGATCCACAACCTGTTTTGGTCTAAAAGTTCCGTTTACATATCCGGTAACAATCTCTTTTTCAGCTAAGGAATCAATAAACGGACGCGCCCAGTAATTCGGCGGTACATCAGGAAATTTCGATTTAGCTTGTTGAGCAGCAACTTGCTGGGAACTTAGCACAAAACCAGTGCCACTGACACTAACGGCTAAAGCTAAAAAGGCTACGCTGATTGACGGTAAATGCCTGCGAGTAGACATAATAAATTTCCTCCTGATTTTTGCATTTTTAACGATACTCTTTGGCTGAGTTAAAGCGGATTACTTTTTTTACCCTCCGAATCCGATTCTGTTTTTTTTACATCTAACTCTTCGCGACGTACTGTGTCTGTTGCCTCAACCGTATCTTGCTCAACTTCTTTTCTGACTTGCACCTCCTCGCGCACGAACGCTTGCTTTTTGATATCGACAGTTTCTTCGTAGATTTCAAAATGTGCCATTTCTTCTTGCTTGAAGGCGGTATCTGGAGTTACTCGACTCCCTGCATATTCAGGAGTTGTGTGCTCAATCACAACTCGCTCTTTTTCTACAGGAACTTCCAGTTGTACCGTTTTGGTTTCAACTTGTTTGCCAATTATTACCTCGCCTGTTTTGCGACGGGTTTTATCTGCAACTAATCGTTCTTCGTACAGTTTGAGTTTTTGATGATCCTGTTCGTTCATCTGATACAATTCGGGTTCTCGCTCGTAAGTATAGGTATCCCGGTCATAAGCAGCTTTACGAGCTTGAGGCGAGACAGAATACGTTCTCGAAACTGGAACAGGCCCTTCTAAAGGTAATGATGCTTCTACTGGTACAGACGCTTCTACTGTTGAAGTACGATAAATACCCCGCACTTGTTCTTCATAATCGTAATCAACTGCCGTCCCATGCTCATACCTGGGTAGTTTTTCTACTTGGTCTTTACTCTGCAAACCTGTAGCGTAAACGCGCCTCCCCTTAAAATCAATCCGACAAAGAGCAATGGGAAGTAAAACTTTTTTGCCAAAAATCCAAGAACCAGTCTCTACCACAAAATAGCGGAAACGTCCTGTCTCATCTACTAGCACAGTATCGATCGTGCCAATTTTATCATCGGTATTTCCGGCATACACCTCCGCCCCTTTGATATCGTCGTCATCAAAAGCTGCTTGGCGGTAGTTGGGATTAAAATCCTCAATTTTGTAAAGTAACATTGTTGTTTCCTGTACTATCTACATCCACTTGTGTACCTACTTTAGATAGATATCAGTTCTAATACTTCCTTCTTATGAATGATTCAGCAAAGTGAAAATCATCAAGATAGCGATATTTTTTTATATTTTTCTATCTTTAGGTAGATGAATTTAGATTTCCTGTACTCAAAGGGGTAAATTTATCTAATGATTCGTAGGTTGGGTGGAGCCAACCTACAACGTTTCTGCCAGCAACTCTCACAAGGATTTATTAGGTTTTATGATCACCTTAACTAGGGGATATCCTACAAAGTTAAGGGCATCTATAAACGAGCTGCTGGTTTTTTTTTAAAGGAAATTTCCATTTTATGAGCGAAGTTACTACTTTTGATATTTAGAATTTTTAACTTAAAAATATTATGCCCATCGGTAGATATTCTGGTAATGATGATTAAGTAAAATTAAATTACCTTCAAGAAAAAAAATGACGTAACGCAGGGGTTAATCTTTTATGACTTATCCAGATCGATCGGGCAGTGAACTCACTGAGCCTACAATCGTCAATCCGCTGGTGGATTACCACGACCAAGTGAGGTGGGGGCCAATTTTGGCAGGAATTGCGATCGCTCTGGGTACTCAACTACTTTTAAGCGCTTTGGGAATGGCGATCGGATTAACCGCAGGTGCAACAGGCGCGGATGCAGGTTCCGTTGGTATTGGGGTCGTAATTTGGTCGATTATCAGTTTGCTAATTTCCCTATTTTTGGGCGGTTGGGTGATGGCTCAAAGCTGCGGCCCGATGACCAAGAAAACAGCATTTTTGAATGCAGCAATTCTTTGGGGAGCTACATTAGCACTTAGTGCTTGGTTATTAGGAAGCGGGATATCGGGTGCTGTTGGCGCTGCGGCTGCTAATGCTGGAGAAATTGCCAATCAAGTACAACAACAGGGCGGCGTTAATATACCGAATCAAGCGCAGAATGTAGGCCCAAATCAAGTTCGCGATATAGCTGGTAATACAGCTAAAGCTACTTGGTCATTTCTACTTGGCTCTTTGCTGAGTTTGGCAGCGGCAATGGTGGGTGGTGCTGTTGGCGCTCGCAAACCTCGCGTTTATGCTTGATTAGCGGTCAACCACCCACCACTAATCGGAGTACCGATATAGTGGGGGCACAGAAATTGCCAAGTTGACCAGTCTAGGTGTTAAATCACTACGTTTAAGGCAAGTGTTAAAGACCTACCAGAGAATGCGTTGCTAGTTCTCTGCTCTAGAACTTAAAAGTTAAACAGGTGTAAGGGTTAAGCCAGTGCTTTTAAGATAGTTACCGACCTTAAACATTGACGAAGCTAACATTACCCCGAAAGGGAGGACTTAAAATGTCTAACTTTGTTTTTGTACTAGATACCCAAAAACGACCGCTCAATCCAATCCACCCAGGAATGGCCCGTAAATTGCTAACTAATGGCAAAGCTGCTGTTTTTAAAAGGTATCCATTCACACTAATTCTCAAGGTAGAGGTAACAGCAACCCAAAAACCAATCACTCTCAAAATAGACCCTGGCTCTCAAACCACTGGGTTCGCATTACTGCAAGGAGAAAAAGTAATCTTTGGCGCAGAACTGACTCACCGAGGTCAAGCTATTAAAGCCAGCCTTGAATCTCGTCGTTCATTACGTAGAGTCCGGAGAAATCGCCATACTCGTTATCGTCCAGCTAGATTCCTAAATAGAACTCGCCTTAAAGGTTGGCTAGCCCCAAGTTTGCAACATCGCGTTGAAACAACTATAACATGGGTGACTAAATTGATGAAAGTTGCCCCCATTGTTTCTATTGTTCAAGAACTGGTGCGGTTTGACTTACAACAATTAGAAAACCCGGAAATTTCTGGAATTGAGTACCAACAAGGCGTTTTGTGTGGCTACGAGGTTCGGGAATATTTGCTCAACAAGTGGGAGAGAAAGTGTGCTTACTGTGGTATTACAAATACACCATTACAAGTCGAACATATTCATCCCAAAGCTAAGGGTGGTTCTAATCGCATTTCTAATCTTTGCCTTGCTTGTGAAAAGTGCAATATCAAGAAAGGAACTCAAAATATAGAGCAATTCCTGTCTAAAAAGCCAGAGGTTTTAAAACGGGTTTTGTCTCAATCAAAGCGTTCTTTAAAAGATGCGACAGCAGTCAATTCAACTCGTTGGGCATTATTTAATCGGCTTAGCATGATTGGTTTGCCTGTTTCTACTGGCAGTGGTGGCTTAACAAAGTTCAATCGCACTCGATTAAACTTAGCTAAAACTCACTGGCTAGATGCAGCTTGTGTAGGGAAAGTTGAATCGTTGGAAATTTTAACAAGCAAACCGTTGTTAATTAAAGCTACTGGGCATGGGACGCGCCAAATGTGTCGTACCGATAAGTTTGGATTTCCATGTCGCTATGTTCCCCGGCTTAAGTTTGTTAAAGGTTTTCAAACTGGAGATATTGTCAAAGCAATCGTTACTTCTGGCAAGAAAGTTGGTAAATATGTTGGGCGTGTTGCCGTTAGAACGAGTGGTTCATTTAATATTGCCGCATCAGAATTGGTGTCAGGGGTTAGCCACAAATATTGTTCAATTATTCACAGAAAGGATGGTTATTCGTATGCAGCATAAACCTTGCCCCCCTTGGACTCCCACCACGCTCCCTGAGTACAGGTGAGCGTGGGGGTCTCCAAGGGGGAAGACAGATGAACGAGCTAAAAACCTTTTATAAGGTTTGGGCATAGAGATTTAAAAGAAGATAAAGCGATGCAACAGCAGAGGAGCTGGCAAAAATATACAACGTTAACAAGATCGAACTTGTTAACGGCAACAGTTTTAGTTGCTCCCTCGTTCGCCGCTGATACAAATCAAACACAGATTCAAGGTGAATATCTACTAGCGCAAGCTTCAGAAAACTGTCGCCCGGTTATTGCGAGGAATGGTCTTAATGTTCGGCGACAACCGACGGCTAACAGCGAAGCGATTGGCATCATTGATTCCGCAGGAAATGTGACGATTCAAAGTCTTGGTGAGAATCGCTGGATAGCAATTACAGCCCCGATACAAGGCTGCGTATATGGTGGTTTTCTCGGAGCGTGTGAAGTCGCCACCGCCCCGCCTCCTACTAACAGCAGCCAAGTTGCAGCCCAAAAAGGAATTAACGTACATCAAGTACCTTCCACTGATGGGAAAGCGTTGGAGTCGTCGCGAATGGACGAAGAGTGAGATTGAAAGTTTAAGAACGGATGGTTGGATGCCGATTACAGTGCCTCTGAGAGGCTACTTCCAAACTGAAAACCTGGCGTATTGTAGTTAATTGAAAAAACAGTGATGGATCACCAATCAAAGCCAAAAAAAGAAACTAATTCACAGCAAAAGTCTGGTTTGTTAAATTTCATTGCCGAGACAACAGAATCTGCACTGAATACAGGCAAAGCGGTTGTTGACACAGCAATTAATTGGGGGGAAGCTGCTGCTAAACAAACTTATCGATGGATTGGACAAGCGACGCAAGGAACCGGAGAGGCGGTAACTTATGTTGGCAATCTTCCCTTGGTTAAACAAGCAGCAGGGGTACTCAGGCTTGATTGGTTAGTTGGACTCAGCGATCGCATCGACTTAGCCAAAGCCGAAGCTCAAGTCAAGGAACTCCAACAAAAGTATCCCAATGAAGAACCCAGCGAAATTGCTCATCGCATTATGGTGGAAAAAGCGATCCACGCCGGTGGTGTCGGATTTGCTAGCAGCATTTTACCCGGTGTCGCGGCTGCACTGCTGGCGATCGATTTAGCCGCGACTACTGCGATTCAAACCGAAATGGTTTATGAAATTGCCGCCGCTTATGGGATGGATTTGCAAAATCCAGCCCGAAAAGGCGAGGTTTTGGCAATTTTTGGGTTAGCGCTAGGCGGTAGCAACGCAATGAGAGCTGGTTTGGGCTTTTTACGCAACGTACCGCTGGCTGGCGCGATGATTGGTGCGAGTACGAATGCTACGATGCTGTACGCGCTGGGATATGCGGCGCGCCAGTTTTACGAAGCCAAAGTGAGGGAAGAGACTGAAGAACCTGGCACCGAAACGCTGCAAGCGATTCAGCAACAAAGCGAGAAATATCTCGATGTTGCGATCGCCCAGCAAGCAGGCATGGATCAAATTATGGTTCACATGATTTTGGCAAGTTATCCCAACAAAAACTGGGAAGATATTCTGCCGGAATTGAAGGCATTGCAATTAAATGCCGATTCTCTCAAAAGGATTGCTGCTAACATCAAGTCCCCCAAACCATTGGGTGCATTGTTAGAGCAACTTAACCCCGACTTTGCAGTACCGCTATTAGCTCAATGCCGTCGCATTGCCGAAAGTAAGGGAGAGGTTTCCGAAGCAGAACAGAGGGTGCTGGATGCGATCGCACAAAAACTCAACGGTCAAGATGTGGCTTCGATATCCACTTGAAAAAATTTGTTGGTGCGTTAGCTTTCTGCGTAACGAACCATCCCCAATATTTACTGTGGCTGTGTAAGTCCTAAATTAGCCTCACGTTACAGTAATCTACAGCCTTAAGATAGAGTTTGACATGGCTAATTTTAATACTATCAAGAACGACTGATGCAAGAGGAAGTTGTATGACAGCAGAAATATCGGGAGTCTGGGACAAGATTGAGAGCATGATCAATGGCTTCATTGTCATGCTGCCTAATATGATACTAGCGTTAATTGTTTTTGCAATCTTTTTCTTTGTTGGCCGATCAATTAAGAGAGCGGTCAGGCGGCTTACCCGCAACCACCGCCAATCCCGGAATTTGGGACTGGTGTTGGGAAGGTTAGCGCAGGGTATTACTGTTCTGGTTGGTCTGTTTATTGCCTTGTCGATTATAATTCCCACATTTAAAGCAGGCGATTTGGTGCAACTGCTGGGAATTAGCGGGGTAGCGATTGGTTTTGCCTTTCGCGATATCTTACAAAACTTCCTAGCTGGTATCCTAATTCTTTTGACGGAACCGTTCCAAATCGATGACCAGATTGTGTTTAAAAACTTTGAGGGAACCGTAGAAAATATTGAAACTCGCGCTACAACAATCCGAACCTATGATGGTCGCCGGATTGTAGTTCCCAATGCGGAATTGTTCATTAATTCTGTTACTGTGAATACCGCCTTTGATAAACGCCGGATGCAATACGACGTTGGTATCGGCTACGGCGATGATATTGACCGAGCCAAGCAGTTAATGATGGAAGCCATGCAGAGTGTGGATGAGGTTTTGGATGACCCTGCTCCTGACGTGCTGCTGATGGAACTTGCAGGAAGTAGCGTCAATATCCGCGCTCGATGGTGGATTGCTCCGCCGCGACGAATGGACGATCTGCGATCGCGGGACAAGGTACTTTCTGCGATTAAGGAAAAGCTGACTGCCAATGGCATCGACTTGCCCTTTCCTACGCAGCAAATTTTGTTTCACGACCAAACCGAAGAGACGGATGGCGATCGCAAACGTCAACGGGAAGGATGGCCCGCTGGTAATGGCGAAGTTCCCAAACCCCGCAGCATCAGCGGTTCTCTGCGACAACTAATTGAACAGCGATCGCAACAAGATGGCAACGGACAATCTTCACGCCACCCCAACTCATGAAAAATGTCAAGTTAAGCAAAATTTGGGACTCGCTGCACTCTAGCTACTGGTTTATCCCAACGTTGATGGCGGTGGGGTCGATGATTTTAGCGATCGCAATGCTGACACTTGACCGCACGGGTAATATACCAAACTGGAGGTGGATTTACACGGGTGGAGCCGATGGTGCGCGAGCGGTTCTTTCATCGGTTGCCAGTTCAATGGTCAGCGTTGTTGCTACAGCTTTTTCCATTACTATTGTGGCGCTTCAGTTGGCGAGTTCAAATTTTGGCCCCCGATTGCTGCGTAATTTTATGCAGGATACGGGCAATCAAATCGTGCTTGGCACTTTCATTGGCACGTTTATTTACTGTTTACTCGTACTGCGAACCATTCATTCAGAAGGAGAAGGATACACTCTCTTTGTACCCCAACTCTCGGTTACAGTTGGTACTGGATTGGCAATTGCCAGTATCGGGGTACTGATTTACTTTATCCATCACGCATCAACCATTATTCAAGCGTCCCATGTAATTACTCAGGTTAGTGGCGATTTAGACAAAGCTCTAGATCGTCTGTTTCCCGGAAAAATCGGAGGAGGTAAAGCGAACAACTCGGGACAATTGGGAGAAATTCCTGCCAATTTTGACTCGGAAGCAAGTCCAATCAAAGCCACTGGCGAGGGTTATTTGCAAGCAATCGATGACAACGAATTAATGAAAATTGCCCGTAAGTACAATCTGCTTCTACGTCTTAAAACTAGACCGGGAAAGTTTATCGTCAGGGGCAGCGATTTAGCGATGGTTTTCCCGGAAAAAGGGGTGAATCAAAGCTTGAAACAACAGATTAACGATGCTTTTATTCTGGGCAAAGAACGGACTGAATATCAAGATGTAGAATTTCCAATCGATCAGTTAGTTGAAATTGCCTTGCGTGCGATTTCTCCTGCTATCAACGATCCATTTACTGCGATTCGGTGTATCGATCGACTCAGCGCCGGATTATCCCGCCTCGCTCAAAGGGATTTTCCCTCGCCCTATCGCTACGACGATGAAGATAATTTGCGCGTCATTGTTGAAGGAGTGACCTTTGAAGGGTTAGTCGATGCTGCATTTAACCAAATTCGCCAGTACAGTAAATCAGATGTGGCGGTAACAATTCGCTTATTGGAAGCTATAGCTTGCATCGCCACTTATACCCGCAATTCCAAACAACGAGAAGCTTTACGCCGTCAGGCGGAGATGATTTTAAATAGTAGCCGCGAACAAATCTCTCAGGAGCAAGACCAGAAAGATGTCCAAGAGCAGTATCACCAAGTCATTAAAGTTTTAGGAGAGGATTAATTTTGTTGAGCAGAGTTATGGTAATAACAGCAGCTTTGCGATCGGCTCCTAATAATTTAGCTTTAACCGCGCTGATTGCCATTGGTTTAGCGCTGACACATTTATTTTGCGGCAAGTTGCGGTTTGCTCCTATTCCTCGCAGTGGCTGGCTTTCAGCGGCTGGTGGGGTTTCGGTAGCTTATGTTTTTGTGCATATTTTACCGGAATTAAATCTGCACCAAGCGGTATTAGAGCAAGTAGAAGCAGGAGTTATTTCTTATCTAGAACACCACGTTTATTTAATAGCTTTGTTAGGATTGACTGTATTTTACGGCTTGGAGCAAATTGCAAATTTATCTCGTCAGCGTGGCGAAGAGGATGTGACCAGTCCTGGTGTTTTTTGGTTGCACATAGGCTCTTTTGCAATCTACAACGCTCTGATTGGCTATCTGCTGGTGCATCGGGAAGAACCGGGCATTACCAATCTGCTGTTGTTTTCTTGTGCAATGGCACTGCACTTTGCAGTGAACGACTCTGGTTTGCGGGAACACCACAAACATATTTACGATCGCATCGGACGCTGGATACTAGCAGCAGCTATTATTGTGGGGTGGGTGTTGGGTAGCGCTACTGAAATTGGAAAAACTGCGATCGCAGTTTTATTTGCTTTTTTAGCCGGAGGAATTGTTCTCAACGTCCTCAAAGAAGAATTGCCAGAAGAACGAGAAAGTCGGTTTTGGGCATTTGCCCTTGGTGCTGGAATTTACACGGCTCTTTTATTGGCTTTGTAGAGGAATCATATTGTTGACTGTTGACTGTTGACTGTTGACTGTTGACTGTTGACGGTGAGTCAAAAGAATGAATATTACGCGAATTATTTGTTGGCAGTTTGATTCGACTTTTCGCCCGACGATGAAGCGCGGATTTGATATCATCATTCCGGCGCAGCCGGAATTGATATCAAATAAAGCCAAAACGTTCGAGCTTAAAACCATTATCAGGAATCCAGTGTTCTTTGAGACGGCGTTTAAAATTACCGGGATGATTTTTCCTAGCACTGCTACCAACTGCGGCGGTATTAACAGTCTTAACTTTAAAAGGTAAAGCTCTGCTCATAGTTTAAGTGCTTAAAAGCTTACATTTATATGAGAGAATTTTTACTACATCATATAAATGTGTAGTTACTAAGACTACCCAGTTATCATTTTGGGCGATTTCACGCCATATATTGTCGGCCAACTCTTGCAGTTAAAGAGCCACTTTTCCGCCATTACCTGAGTCATCTATGATGAGGGTGAGCCCCGTTTTTTGGGATTTGTGGGTAAAAACATCGTCTCTCGCGACGACACCATTTATCGAAGCATGGGAACATGGTGGTGGGAGTTGTTTCCTTTATGAGAGTTTTTCGACGTGGAAGCGCCAACTACACTACAATGGATTTTACCATAAAAGGGACTAATTTTTGGTTTAAGTCCTTATAATCAACATTAAAAGCCGCAGCCTGTAAAGAGGTGTTGGAAAATTTATGTGTGTCAACTTAGGGGATATCCTGCACGAAAGCTACAAAATTATCGCTTTGTTGGGAGAGGGAGGGTTTGCTAGAACCTACACGGCTGTACAAATAAACACACCTAATAATCCTCTGTGCGTTGTTAAGGAAATTCCTTTTCCCCCATCGAACGATCCGCGCGTCTTGGAGAGGGCAAGGAACCGATTTGAAGGGGAGGCTAGCGCTTTGCGCCGTCTGGGGAGAAACTCGCGCATTCCCGAATTATTCGATAGCTTTGAAGAAAACGATTATTTTTACTTAGTGCAAGAATACGTTAAAGGACATCAGCTCAGTAAAGAACTCACTGCGGGCGATCGGTGGAATGAGAAAAATACCGTTGCTTTGTTGCGAGAAGTTCTGGAAATATTAAAATCAGTCCACCAAGAAAATATTATTCACCGCGATATTACACCTTCTAACTTAATTCGGCGTAAAACAGATCAACAAATTGTTTTAATTGATTTTGGGGCAGTCAAAGAAATCGGCACTTTTACCTCTAACTCTACAGGTGAAATATTCAGCTCGCAGGCGATCGGCACCAGGGGTTATATGCCTGCCGAACAACACGATACGCGGTCTCTCCCGCAACCCTACAATGATATTTATGCAGTAGGAATCATCGCGATTCAAGCCCTCACCGGGCGGCGTCCCACCAATCTGCCACAAGACCCCGAAACTGGTGAAATTGTCTGGGATTATTTAACATCTGAACCTGTTAGCGACAAGCTTAAAAATATTTTAACCAAGATGGTGCGTTTCCACTTTCAAGACCGCTACCAATCGGTTGATGAAGTTTTGCAAGACTTGGATTTGTCGATCGTCGCAGGGCCCCAAGTACCCAAAACTTCGCGGAAGTTGCGATCGGGCTTTCGCTGGCTGCTGTTCGGAGTTGCGGGACTGGGCGCTGCATTGGCGATCGCATTTTTAATCCCCAGAATTTCCCCGCCACAAACGGTGGCTGTACCCTCCCCAGATGGTGTAAGTTCTGGCGAAAAACTCCTAGTGCAAACCTCGCCCCTTTGGTCAAAACAAAGGGGAATTAGTGAGTTGGCCGACTCAAATTATCCTGATGCTTTGAAATTGCTCAAACAGTCCTGGCGAGAAGACCGCAGAGATCCAGAAACTTTAATTTATATCAACAATGCCCTGCTGAAGGCAATAAATGCAGAATATTACACGATCGCGATCGTTGTTCCCATCCTCAGAAATCCCGACGGTAGCATCGCTAACGCAAATTTAGCAGAAGAACTGCTGCGCGGCATTGCTCAAGCTCAAACCGAAGTTAATTTAGGCGCGATTGCTGCAAAAGAGCGCAATCAAGACTTTCCCGGTCAAGAATTTATCGAACCGAAATCTATTAACGGTAAAGGTCTCAGAGTCATCATTGCCGATGATGCAAATCTCAAGTTAGAGGCAATTAAAAGGGCAAATTCTTTAGTCGCTCAACCAGATATTTTAGCAGTTATCGGACACTATGCCAGCGAGATGACTTTGGCAACAGTAGATATTTACGATCGCAATAAATTAGTCGCTCTTTCTCCGGGAAGTACCACCGAAGAACTGACGCGAAAACCTCGAAAATTTTTCTTTCGGACTGCTCCGACAACTAGCATCGAAGCTGAAGCTTTAGTAAATCAACTGCTCTCGCTCGGTGAGAAAAAAGTTGCAGTATTTTACAATCCCAACAGTCCGTTCAGCGCTTCTTTGTGGGAAGAATTCAAAAAGCAATTTGAAGCGCAAGGAGGAACGACTATCAGGCTTAGAGAGTTTTACGACTTATCTAAAAATAATTTTAACGCCGAAGCCGCAATAAAAAAACTTGAGAAAGCCGGCAAAATAGCGTTACTTTTAATTCCCGACGGTCAAGTCACTAATGCCCAGCCAAATGCGATCGATATGATTAAAGCTAACAACGATCGCCATTGGATTGTCGCCTCTTGGGGACTCTACGATTGGAGAACTTTAGAAGCTGCCAAACAGCTAAAGTCTGTCGAAAAACTAGCTATATCTGTGTTCTGGCATCCTTTAACCAGTTTTGACAAAAAATTTCCTCAAAATACTGAAAAGTTGTGGGGAGGCCCGGTAAATACTCGATCGGCTTTAACCTACGATGCAGCCCGCACGCTGATTAAAGCCCTAGAAATGCAGCCAGAACCAACCCGCCAAGGAATGCAACAAACCTTAGCCGATCCAAATTTTAAAGCCGAGGGAGCCACGGGTATAATTGAGTTTGACTCAAAGACCGGCAATCGCAAAAACCCTCCTAAAGGAGTGGCGCATATTGTTCCGTGTGCTAGAGAACAATTTGGTCTGACATTTGTGCCGATCGAATTTCCCACAGCCGCAGCCGCAGGTTTAAAGTGCGATTGAATTGATATCTTGTGGCATTTTCCACAAACCTGTAGGGGCGGGTTTTACCGATCGTAATTGCCTAAAATCAATAATCTCATAAACCCGCCCCCGCACCACGGTAAATCGCTATTGTAACTATCGCGATCGGTGCAACATATCAATTTATTCGATATATTAAACAAAGCTAGTTTTTTTTATAATAACGCTTATGACTGTCAATCTCGCTCCCTTCCCCGGTTCTAGCCTCAAACCAGAAGCCCAGAATATCTCAGCACTCAAACAAGTCTTTCAGACAATTGATGCCGATAGCTGTCCGGGTTCCTATAATTTTCATATGCACACAGTCTACTCCGACGGGCGATTGCAGCCAGAGAAATTGATGGAACAAGCCATAGCCCGCGGTCTCAAAGGCTTAGCTATCACCGACCACCACAGCACCGAAGGCTACGTTAAAGCTCAAATTTGGCTGGATAATTGGAAATTAAACCATCCTGACAAAAATAGCGAAGCACCTAGTCTCTGGACAGGCGCTGAAATTAATGCCGAATTGCTCAACAATGAGGTACACATTCTCTGTTACGCCTTTGATCCGCAACATCCCAGTCTCCAACCATACCTACGAGGTAAAAGCACTGAAGGCACTTATTGTTATTCAGCAGCCAGGGTAATTGAAGCTATTCATGAAGCAGGAGGTTTAGCAGTTCTCGCACATCCTTGCAGGTATCGATCGACTGCAGATAAACTAATCCCAGAAGCAGCCCGTTTTGGCATTGACGGTCTAGAAATTTACTATGCTTACGGTAATCCAAATCCTTGGAAACCGAGTCCCAAACAAACTGCTTTAGTCAAGGATTTAGCAGAAACTTATGGTTTGCTGGGAACTTGTGGCACGGACTCTCACGGGCTGAGTCTTCTCGTCCGAATCTAAATAGTTCGGAAATAACAAGTGCTTTATCCTGTCATTACCAGTCTAAGCGTTAGCGGATATATCTCTTATGAAAGCAATCATAATGAGCCGAAAATAAACAGTAAAAAAACAGTTTCTCAGGTCATATTAGACCTCTTGCAAAAATCCTTTTCCTCAATTGATGGGACGGGCTCTTCGGCCCATCCCACAAGAAAAAATAACTCTTGTGGGATGGGCC
>NZ_JAUBUJ010000065.1:0-49581 GCF_036705405.1 Microcoleus sp. B13-B6 | reverse complement strand
CAATCCTTGCAGGAGTCGTAAATTTTTTACCCCACCCCAGCCCTCCCCGAACCCGCGGGGAGGGAGTAAGAAATTCACAAATGATGCGAGGATTGCTATAGATGATATTCATTTTATAAAAATACCACTAGCTTGCCAGAAGTAATCTCAGCTCGATCAGTCTCCAACCGGCCTGTAATCTCCTGTTTTTTTCTCATTGCTGGGCCTTATTTAGGGTGGAGTTTTGGAGTTCTTTTCAGCTAATCCGTGCGCGGTTAAACCGCGAAAGTTTGAACTTGGAGAGTGTTTAATTGTTTGGTATAAGCTGTGTTGCATCTAGATTGCCTATGGTATTAGAGAGGGAGAAGGTCCGATGGGGATCGGGGGAGAGGATTTGGCGATTTTTGATCGGGACTCGAAATATACAATTTAAATGCACAACAGCTTATTGCCCTTGAATAGTATCCGATCGCAATTAAAGCTGAAATGAGGAGCGATCGCACAAACCCGGTTTGATCAAAAAATCGGGTTTTTAGATTCGGTATTAATGGCGAGGCTTGGTGGCGGTTGGCTGCCAATAACACCTGCAATTGACACAAGCATCAAGGAGGGAGCGTTGCCGGTGGTAAAAGTTGTGTGGAGAAAAAACTTGACATCAGCGTATAATAGAAAGTAAAAATAAATAAAAGCAATAAAAACAATGAGGCTTTATGTTTGATTTGCAATCGGCGATCGGCAAGTAGGGGATTGAGAAGTTCCTATTTCCTAAAACAATTTCTGCTAAAATACATCCGGTAATATACGGAGAATCTAGGATTTTTTCGCAATCTAAAATAAAAATTCAAAAAGCTAAAATGGCAACAGCTATTCTCGATCTGGAAATCTCCCAACTCTCGCCAGAAATTACGGTTGAGGAGCGTTACAGCAAAGCCTTGGTTTTAATTCGACTGCACGGAAAACCGATCGGCCAAGCTCTTTTGCCCGTAGTCGGAGGCCGCCTTGGCGGTGACGAATTACGGGAAACACTGATGAAGGCTGCGGGGGACAACTTGTGGAAAAATTGGCTCTACGACACTCTAGAATGGGACGAACGCGGGCCTGTGCAGGCACTGCCGATCGCCACAGTAGCGGTTTGCACGCGCGATCGCCCGGAAGATTTGCGGCGCTGTCTGGACGCGCTGATGCAGCTCCCCGACGAGGGTCAGGAATACTTAGTAATTGACAATTGTCCCGCCACGGACGCTACCAAGGAACTGGTCAAAAATTACCCACAAGTCCGCTATGTGCGCGAAGACGTACCAGGCTCCAGCGCTGCCCGTAACAGAGCTTTACGCGAAGCTAAACATGAATTCGTAGCCTTTACAGATGATGATGCGGCCCCCGATCCGAACTGGCTGCGATCGCTCTTGGGAAATTTTAGCGATCCGCGAGTTATGTGCGTCACGGGGCTGGTGATGCCATTGGAACTGGAAACCGAAGCGCAAGAATGGTTCGAGCGCTACAGCCCCCACGGGCGGGGATTTGAGCGCCGAATTTTTGATGGGGCGCACTGCAACCCTCTGATTGTGCATCTTGTGGGAGTTTCGGCGAGTATGGCTTTGCGGAAAAGTTCGATCGACTACATTGGCCTGTTTGACGAAGCTTTGGGGGCGGGGACACCCACGGTGGGTGGCGAAGACAGTGAACTTTTTGCCCGCATTTTGCGCGCGGGCTACTGCATTGTGTACGAGCCGAGAGCATTGAGCTGGCACCGCCATCGGCGCACTTGGGAAGAATTGCGAAAAACGCTCCAGGGCTACGGCATCGCAGTCTATGCTTTCTGGACCCGGCTGTTTGTAATCAACAGAGAATTCAGTGTGCCTGTGTTAGCCTTGTCATGGCTGTTGTACAAACAAATTCCTGAACTAATTGCTTCTTTGCGAAAGCAAGCGGATTCTATCCCTAGTGATTTGCTTTTGGCTCAACTGCGGGGCTGTGTCAGCGGCCCGGGGGCTTATTTTGTGTCTCGCAAGTGGTTGCAAGAAATTAAGGGGAGCAGTCAAGAACCTCAGCCTAAAGGCATGAGGCTTGAAAGAGAAATCTAACAAGCCATCTTGACCAGCCTAAGTCTTAACTGACTACGTTTTTTGAGTCACGACACCGGGAGAATGCGAAGCTAGTTCCCTGCTCTGTCGCTAGTGGTTAAACAGTTCTAAGGTCACGCTTTACAGTGCTGCTAGCCCGCGCAAGCTCACTAAACATTGGCAAAGCTAACTTTACCCCAGAAATGGGAGATTGAGGACCCCCATATCCTCACGGGGGGGCAACCATACCCCCCTACCCCGCAAGGGAATTCAAATTAAATGTAAAGCCGTCCTGTAAGGACGGGGTTTCAGACCCGAGGAATTTTGATGAATAGGGATTTTTAGATTATTTTTAACCGCAGATGAAATGCAGATGAAATGCAGATGAAGTTAATTGTTGTCATGTAAATATGGAAAATCTAACAGTTAGCATAATTATTCCTAGCCACAACCGAAGTTCTTCGCTGCGACGGGCTTTGGATGCTTTGCACTTGCAGACTTATCCGATCGACCTAATGGAAGTTATTGTAGTGGCAGATAGCTGCATTGACGATACTTTGGCAATGCTACAAGACTACAAAGCTCCGTTTAAACTGCAGACGATCGAGGTAAATTGCCGGAGTGCTGCCATCGCCCGCAATACGGGATCGGCTTCGGCTACCGGGAAATTGCTGCTGTTTCTCGACGACGATATCGAAGCGCTGCCGCCTTTGGTGGAAAGCCACGCGCGGGTTCACTCTTTGCGTCCGGGCTCGGCTGTCATGGGGCCCTATCCGCCTAAGTTGCAGGGAGCGACTAGGTTGTTTCATGTGCAAGTGCGATCGTGGTGGGCAGACAAGTTTTATCACATGAGCCAGCCGGCTCACCGATTTATTTATAAAGATTTGCTCAGTGGCAACCTTTCTCTGGATGCAGAACTGTTTGCTCGTCTCGATGGCTTTGATTCGGCCTTCGGGAACTGCGGCGGGGAAGATTACGAGTTTGGGGTGCGTTTGCTGAAAGCTGATGTACCTTTTGTTGTGGCTGCTGAAGCCGTGGGCTATCATTACGAACACGAAACTAACAATCTCGATCGCTATTTCCGCCGATCCCGTCAGGAAGGGCGATCTGATGTTTTGATGGGCCACCGACACCCGGAACTTAGACGGACACTGCAGGTAGCAGGCTACGAAAGTGCTTACTCGGTGGTAGATAAAATTCTGGTGGCGATCACGTTTTTCTGGCCGGCTGCTGTGGATTGCCTGGCCCTGGGACTGAGGAAATCTCTTGATTTACTCGAAAGCTTGCGGATGCGGGGAACTTGGCGGTGGTTGTGGAAAAAATTGCGCGGTTATTGGTATTTGAGGGGTGTCATCGATGAGTTGAAAAGTCGATCGGCAATTTCTAGTTTTATACAAGGAGGCCCGGCCAGCGGCGATTTGGGCGGACATGAAATTAACATCGATTTGCAGCAAGGTTGGGAAGCTGCTGAAAGCCTGCTCGACGCGGAACGACCGACTGGGGTTTACCTGTATTACGGTCAACTGACAGTCGGTCACATTGTTCCGCAAGCGGGTGCGGAACCGCTGCGGGGCGCTCACTTACGATCGATTCTGGCGCTTGACTTTGCCCAACCCCTGGCTGGGGCGATCGCGGTTAACAGTATGCCCCGCACTGGTGAAACGATCGAAGAACAGCCTTTAGTTGCTTTGAAAAATTACGAATTAGCAATTAATAAATATGTCGGGGACTTTAAACTCCAAACTCCAACCTCAAAAGTTGGAAAATTAGAAAATTGGGAAATTGCAACTCAAAACTCCCAACTCAAAACTCAGAACTTTTCTCTCTAGTTCCCGCTGCACTATTTTGAGGAGCAACTTATGGCAATAAAAGTGATCAAAATTGAGTTGACCGAACAGATTAATCCGGTTTGGAAACTAGAAAAATACAAAGGAGTTCGCATTGGGAATCTGGCTTTGGGCCGCCAAGTTTTCCAGGCTGTGGGCAATTTTGACGTTGTGAGAGAGTTGCTGGGCTCTCTGCAAAGTCCTTTTGCTTACCGGGAAGGGTACTTGCAAGCCCAGCGTTTGGCTGCTCTTTTTGGGGTTGAACCGCTGGTAGCTGCCGGAGGTGTGCGGTGAGAAATGCTGGAACGCTGGTTTATCGGCGCAAAATGGCTCAGTGGTTCGATTTGCTGCGGGTGTTGGTCGATCGCGAGATGAAATTACTTTACAAGCGATCGACCTTGGGGATTGCTTGGACTTTAATCAGTCCGCTGTTACAGTTGGCTGTATTTTCCTTTTTGTTTCGCTCTGTCGTACCCCTTAATATTCCCAAATTTTCTTCCTTTGCTTTTAGCGGCTTGTTAATCTGGAATTGGTCTCAAACGGTATTATTTAAATCAACGGCATTAATTACCAATCATAAGCCACTAATCAGGCAGCCAAATTTCCCGTCGGCAATTTTGCCGGTAGTCACGACGACGACGGGGCTCATTCACTTTTTCTTAGCATTGCCGGTGTTACTTATCTTTCTGGCAATTGATGGCGCTCCTCTGAATGCAGTGCTCTTGTTGTTGCCGCTGCTGATGATTATTCAGTTTTTCCTGACAGTTAGTTTTGCTTATCCCCTTGCCGCTTTGAATGTCACTTTCCGCGACACTCAGCACACTTTGGGAGTAGTTTTGCAGATGCTGTTTTACCTGACTCCGATTTTCTACGACATCAGCAGCGTCCCCGAAAAATTTAAGATTTTTTATTACTTAAATCCAATGGTGCCCCTGATTGAAGCTTACCGCGCCATACTTCTTAAAGGTATGCAGCCGGATTGGTCTGCTCTGTTAATTTTGAGCTTGGCTGTGGCGGCTCTTTTACCCATCGGACTGGGAATTTTTAGACGGCAAAGCGCTCATTTTGTGGAGGAAGTGTAAATGCGTGAAGCAATTATTGTCAAAGGTTTGGGGAAGCGTTTTAACCGCTACTCTACCGCGAAACCTCATACGATTATGGAAGCCGCTTTGTCCGGTTGGTGGAAGCTGAAGCCGGAGGCGAGTTTTTGGGCGCTGCGGAATATAAATTTTACTGTTTCTCCTGGCGAAATGCTGGGAATTCTTGGCAAGAATGGCGCGGGAAAATCAACGCTGCTGCAACTTATCGGCGGTATTTGCAGGGCTGAGGAAGGCTCTATTAAAGTTAACGGCAGAATTGGCGGCTTGTTGGATTTGGGTGCGAGTTTTCACTCGGATCTAACGGGCAGAGAAAACGTGTTTGTCGGTGCGGTGGTGGCCGGTTTGACTCGCCGGGAAGTGGCGCGCAGGTTTGACGATATTGTGGAATTTGCAGAGTTAAAACAGTTTATTGACAGCCCGACGCGGACTTACAGTACGGGGATGAAAATGCGGCTGGCTTTTTCGGTGGCGGTGCATACCGATCCCGAAGTGCTGTTAGTTGATGAACATTTGTCGGTTGGTGATGTGGCTTTTCAAACTAAATGTTTGAATAAGATAACTGAGTTTAAGAATCAAGGATGTGCGATTGTTTTGATTTCTCACACTGCGTCGCAAATTCAGAAAATGTGCGATCGGGCTTTGTGGCTGAAATCCGGTGAAATCGTCGCTTACGGGGAACCGGAAGTGGTAGTCGGGCAGTATTTGTCAGAAATGCGATCGTCCACAGAAAATAGCACTACCCTGCGTGCTGCTGAAGCTACAAGTAGCGGTTCGCCACTGCGAGGTAATCAGAATCGCTTCGGTACTATGGAAGTAGAAATTACCGATGTCAAAGTGTCGCCAAATACGGAAATAGATAGTGGTGATGCTATTAGCATTGAAATTCATTATTCGGTGTCTCAGGAAATTTCGGCTGCTATTTTTGCCGTGACAATCAGCAGGGATGATGGTCAAAGTTGTTTTGAGACTAATACTAATCAAATGGGCAGACTGCTGCCGCTGGTGAAAGGGAAAGGCAAAATCCGGCTGCAAATAGATAGGCTGGATTTAGGAAACGGTCAGTATTACGTGAATGCTGGGGTTTACGAGGAAACTTTGGCTTACGCCTACGATTATCAGTGGCAGGTTTATCCGCTGTACGTGCGATCGACTGTAAACCAAAAAACGATTCTTTGTCCGCCGTACCGCTGGGAATTTGAGGGCAAAATGCCACTTTTGGATGTGGCCGAACCAGCCACTGCAACTTACGATTTGGATAAGAATAATCCCGCCTACGCCAAGATTTTGACTCAGTTGGAAAACAAGCAAAAACCTGACTTTTTAATGATAGGTGCTCAAAACTGCGGCACGGAATCTTTATACGGCTATCTCGCAAATCACTTGCAAATTATCAAAGAAGGTTCCCGGGATATTCACTTTTTTGAATTAAATTTTGAGCGTGGTGTTGAGTGGTACAGCAAGCAGTTGACGCGGAGTGTAGCGAGTGACAAAGTGCTGCTGTGGGAGATGACTTCTTACTATATTTATCATCCTTTGGTGGCGGAGCGAGTTTACAAGTGTTTCCCGGATGTTAAGCTGATTGTAATGCTGCGAAACCCGGTAAAACGAGCGTGGATGCACTATCATTTAGAAGTGGCGAGTGGCTGCGAAAAGTTGGATTTTGAAAAGGCGATCGCTTCTGAACCTGATAGACTCAAAGGTGAGATTGAAAAAATCAAAGCAGATGAAAATTATTACAGTTTTAATCACCAGCATTATTCCTATTTGTCGCGGGGAATTTATGTAGAACAAATCAAAAATTGGCTCGACTATTTTCCGAGGGAACAGTTGCTAATTATCAAGAGCGAAGATTTTTACGCACATACAGGCAAAGTCTTTTCGGAAGTATTGAAATTTCTGGATATTAATGAGACTCCAAGTAAAGAATATGAAATTAATCATGTCGATGAATACAGCCCAATGCCCCCGGAAATCGCACAAAAATTGACTAATTATTTCCAACCTTACAATCAGGAACTTTCGGATTTGTTGCATGAGGATTTTAGTTGGACTTAGGAAAAAAGTTTTTAACTGCAGAGTTCCCCGATAGGAACATGAATCATACCTCTTTCTTCTCTTCCTCTGTGCCCTCTGCGCTCTCTGCGGTTCGTAAAAAAATCTAATTCACAAACCATTTATCAGCTATAAAAATGAAACGGATATTTTTAGTAGGCTCTCCGAGAAGCGGCACAACCATGCTTCAAAGTTTATTAGCCGCTCATCCTGAAGTTATTTCTTTTCCTGAATCTAAGTTTTTTCACTATTTACTGTACAAGAAGTTTGCGGGAAAGTTCCCAGGTAGGATGGAAGCTTTTTTTAAGGATGAGATTAATCGGCCTGAACTTTTGCAAGATTTTGATAATAGTCAAACTGTGGCAACTAAAGTTAGTTGGTTTGTCGGAGTTTTGGATGGTTTGGCGGCGGAACAAAACAAAAGTATTTGGTTGGAAAAAACGCCGGAACACATATATTTTATTGAGGATATACAGCGCTTTTTGCCGGATGCTAAATTTATACATATTTTGCGAAACAGTATGGATACAATAGCTTCTCTGCATGAGGCTACTAGGAATTCTCATGATTTGTGGGGGCCTGGTTGGGATTTAAACCACTGTATCCATCGCTGGAAGGAGGCGATGTTAATTAGTCACAAATATGCTAAAAAATCTAATCATATATTAGTCAAGTATGAGGAAATTCTAGAGAATAAAGTCAAAAAGTTAGAAGAACTTTGTGATTTTATGGGGATTGAATATGATGAGAGGATGCTGGAATTTTATCAAGAAAAAGCTGCTCATCTCAGTTTGAATCTGCCTTGGCATCAAGGGATTGATAGAGAGGTTAAAAGTAATAAGGTTCACAAATATCATAAAATTTTTAAAAGCAATGAAATCAGATATATTTTAGATAAAATTAAGCGAGTCAAGGGTGAAATTGCCTGGAAGTTGACGGTGGAAGTAAGCGAACCAATTTCCGATATTTGCGATCTTCCGCAAATATACGATCGCCTGTGCTGTACGATCAAACTAGAAGGAATTAAACTCGGTATTATTGAATTGCCGATTTGCGATGGCATGGTTGCGGCTTCGGTGTTGGCGGATGCGGTTGCAGCCCAGTTTGCTTGGCAAATTCTCGATCGCTTCTTTCAACGCAATCGCTGTGAAAAAGGCAATAAATTGTGGGAAACTGTGCTGAAACCATTGCACCCTAAACATGACTGGACGCTATTTTTGCAAGAATTATGGGGGCGTCCGCATTGGAATTTGGAGGATTTCTACAATCCAGAAAGCGCAGAGGAAGTCCCAACAATTACGCTCGAAAAAGATTGGATTGCTGTAGAAATTAGCGAGGAATTTGCTAATATAAAAGTTGAGCTTTCTGAAATTGACGTGCTGGTGAAAGTAGGTGGGGTTGCTGTCGGGATTGTCACTGTTGCGGTGGAAAATAATTTTGTTTCGGCTCAAAAATTGCGATCGACAATTAATCGAAATATTGGTTTTGAGTTGTGCGTCGCCACCGTGCGAGAAGCTTTGCTGGGAAAACCCCTCAACGGCAAGCAATGGCTACGATCGCGCTTAGCCTCTTGTGCTCAACAAAGGTCTAATTTGCCCGACAGTTTGAATGCAGCGGGTGCTGGGGGCATTTACCCCCAAAATGCGGTGATCTTCGGCAGGCGATCGGGTGCGATCGGGACGAGTGTCAGCCGTCGCGCCTCACTCCCGGCGGCGGCGCTGCCGGAAATCGAGTCAGCGGCGGCAATCGCTGGGGAACCGACAATGCACATTCCCCAAGAAAACGAGTTTCCCAAGCAAGTATTTTACGCACCGGAAATCATGGGTTCAAAATCTTCTTATCGGGAAGTTTCTCACTCCGTGAAACCTCAACTTTTGGACAATCATGGCGTTACACAAAGGCTGCCGATTCTCTCCTACCGCCGCATTTCTCCTGACGGTTTAGACGCAGTTACTCCCCAGATTTTTGAACAACAGTTACACAATCTCAAAAATCTGGGTTATTACAGTGCGAGTTGGGAAAATTGGCGAAGCGCGAAACTGGCTAAAACTCCTTTACCCGGTAAAGCTATATTGATGACTTTTGACGGCGGCTATCTCGACTTTTTCCAATATGCTTGGCCTCTGCTAAAACGCTTCGATTTTACAGCAACTGTTTTTCTCGTAGCGGAGTCAATAGGAAAGACAAATAGTTGGGAAAAAGCCGAATTTGAAGAAGTGCAGTTAATGGGATGGCCGGAAATTTTGCAACTGCGGGATGCAGGAATTGAATTCGGTTCTATGTCTGCTACTCATCCACCTTTGACTGCATTGTCGCCGACAGAAATTGTGCGGGAGGCAGCCAAATCCCGTGCTATCTTGGAACGGGGATTAGAGAAATCTGTTAAATGTTTTGCCTATCCTTACGGGGATGTCGATCCAATTGTAGCGCATTTAATTGGAGCGAGTGGATATACTTTTGGTGTATCATATAAATTAAATTTTAGCAGTTTTGACGATTCTTTATTGTCGCTGCCCCGCATTAAAGTTACAGGAGAAAATTTTTTATGGCAATTAGGTTTGTAGGGTGCGTCAGCCAGCGAGATTTTTCCCTCAACTAACAATCTCTCAACGGAGGCACATTACAAGTGAAATTTCTTAATCAATTCCTTGATTTTTCTCTGCAAATAACCGCCTAATCCTCGGGAAATTTTCTCAAATTTATAATAAAATAAAATCTCCATCACCTCTTCTGTTTTCATATACTTTAAATAAGAAATCATTTTATCGGTTAGTTCATCATTAACATCATCGATATACTTTCTCACCGCCAACCTTTCCGAAATATTCCATTTCCGATCAAACTTGCGGTGCATTTCCGTCTCATAATCCCGAAAATCTGATATTTTCCCATCCAAATACCTTTGAATATATTTCCCCGCGATTTGGGCACCATCCATCCCGTGTCTAATCCCTTCGCCGCCCAACAAATTTATTGTCGAGACAGTATCACCGATCGCAATTATATTATCCTTGCAATAAATATCCTTCAAACCAGGATTGTACTTCAGCGTCGAACCGTGTTTGTCAATAATTTTATAATTTTTTGACTTCAGATATTCATCAATCAGTAAATCAATATATTTTTTCAGCGGTGACAAATGCCTCACCGTTTTGGGATCTAAAAAAATGCGACCCGCACCAACTTTCAGCCTGTTTGGTTCCATCGGGAATATCCAGGAATAACCATCGGGCATCCATTTTTTGCCCAAAAAGAAGATTAAATCACCGCTGTATTTATTATAAACTTCTGGCTCTACTTCAATTAAATATTCAATTCCGGTTCCCGACAAAAAATCTGGCTTATCATTCTCTTTTTCGTACATAATCGCCCTAGCAAAGCCAGTAGCATCAACCAATACTTTAGTGCTAACGTTGATAATTTTACCGTCGGATAACTGTTTAAATTCGACTGTGGTTTCGCCCCTACTTTGTGAATGTCCGGTGTAGCGATAACCAAGCCAAACTTCACCACCAAATCGCTCAACTTCGCTGGCCAAAAATGCTCTAAATTTAGCAAAGTTGAGAACAACTCCCAAGCTTTCGGGAGACTCCCAAGTTTGACTGACTTTGCTAGTTTCAATAGTAAGTTTATGCCAAAAACTGCCGATAACGGACTCTGGTAAATCGAATTTAGAGAGGGTTTCTAGAGGCGTGGCGGCGCTAGAGAAGTCATTTTTATTAAAATTGTCGTTTTGCTCTGCCAGCAAGACTTTGTGGCCGGATTGGGCTAGGATTCTCGCGCAGTGACCGCCTGCTGGGCCTGCTCCTACTATTACTATGTCAAAAGTTTTTAAATTCATTTTGCTTTTAACTCGCTTCCAATGTCAAAACACCCGCAGACATATCAACTACTAACCGCCGAGTTTTCAGCCACTGGCGGCCGATTAAAATTTCAGGTACTCCGTCACCCACATGAACGGGAATGTCAAACTCTTGCTCATCTATGCGTACTTTTCCTGCATAAAGATCGAAATCAAATTCTCCCTTTGCTGTCCGCATTTCTTGTCGCCTAATATAAATCCAATCAAGTCCCTCGAAATCTTGTTCGTCCATTGCTAACCAGCCCGAAAAACCTGTATCTAGCAGAGCATCAACAGGTAATTCTAAGCCGTTATTAGCAATCAATTCAACTTCAAAAAATAGCTCGCCCTCATCACCAAATCTTCCTTCAATCATATTGAGCCGCACGCCCCTGTATTGTTGATGCGGAAAAGGTAGGGGATAGCATTTGGGTGTTTCTGGCGGCACATTTTGGTAGCCGCCATATCATCCTTGTCGATAAAATATTCCCCGCTATCAGGTTCAACCGCCATGTACCAGTTGTAGTGACTGTCAATTAATTCTGGTTTAAGGCGATCGAAAATTACTTTGCAACGCTTGCGAAATGCCGATCTTTCAGCTCGCCACTGGGCTTTTTTTTCTTCTGACCACTGAATTTCTGGGAACAGTCTTCCCCGCCGCACGGTACGATTTGGTTTCACGTTAGTCATTGTTTTTTCTCCCTTATATTCCCATATTTCTGCAATCTGATTGTACCATAAACTTCTATTTCATTGTTGGTTTTCCTTTGTGTGAGATGATACTATGTTGTCGATCGTCAAAAACTATAAGAAATGACTGAAAGCATTGATTCATAGTTGGCTAAATTTTTCCTTGAAGCCGATTGGCTTCAAACAACAGTCGCTTGACTTCTTCCTCAGTTAAACTATCTCTGTTCAACCGATTCACATAGTCAGCTACATAGGCAGCGGTTACATAACTGCTGAATAAAATTACTTTCTTGTGAGCACCCCCCGAAATGGGTTCATCAGAATTTTTACCGACTGTAAAAACACAATTTTCTTCGGGATTACCGTAAGTATTTTTGGGAGCTTCTTGTGATTCGTACCAAAAAACTTTGTACTTTTTGGAAACAGGGGGCTTTACAACCAAAACGTTAATATTGGAAGGCAAATCATCATCCAAGATCGTTTTGCCTTGCGACAGCCAATCCATAAGCGCTTTTTTATCGCCCGACACTTCATAAACAGCATCGTCATCAGAATAATCACCGTAAGTCCCAATCAAACTGCTAATGAAATTGCTAGTAATTTGATCGTTGCTTTGCAGATGAAAATATTTAAGCTTAGATAAAATATCTTGGCAATAAACAAAGATTTTCCAGGCGTCAATGATGCTTGCGTGAGCTGATATAAGTCTGCGTTCTACGCTTCTTTTGCGTCCAAATCCAAGGTAGACAGCATGAGCATCGCTGGAAGTAGAAGCAGCGATAAAACATCCAATATTAAGGCTGTTACCGTAATTTGAATCGAATCTTTTTCGGCGGTTAGCTTCTCCCACAAAATCCTCCTATTCGCTCTATGGCTATCAACTAATGACCTTAACTATATAGTAGGACTAATGAGTTCTTCAGTCCTATCCAAGAAGACTTTAGCTTTGAGGCAGGGGTTTAAACCCCTGCCGTACTGAGGGAAATAGGGTGTTTGTTGACACCCGTGGTGGGGCAGTACCCACCCTACGATTCTAGCTATTTACACGCTAACAGGAGACTGTTTGCGGCTGAATGTTGCTAAGATGCGATCGCACATTTGCGACGGAGTTAATCCCAAACTGGCAAATGATTGTTCAGGCGTTGCATGATCTACTAATGTATCGGTTACACCCAACCGCATCAGTGGCACGAGGACATTATTGTCGAGCAAAGATTCGGCTACTGCTGAACCGAATCCGCCCATCAAACAGCCTTCTTCCATTGTGACAACTTTGCCGATTCGCTGTGCTAAAGGCAAGATTAATTCTGTGTCCAAAGGCTTGACAAAACGCGCATTGATGACGGTTGCTTCAATGCCGTGTTCGCTCAGAATCTCGGCGGTTTGCATTGCCGGATAAACCATTGAACCGTAACCCAAGATCAGCAAATCGTCGCCGTTGCGGAGAATTTCGGCTTTGCCGATCGGCAATTCTTCCCAACCTTCCTCCATCAAAGGCACACCGTAACCATTGCCGCGCGGGTAACGCATGGTGATCGGGCCGCTTGTGTGGTTGATTCCCGTGACTACCATCCGCTGCAATTCTGCCTCATCTTTTGGTGCCATAACTACCATATTTGGCAGGCACCGCAAGAAGGCAATGTCGTACATCCCTTGGTGAGTGGGGCCGTCAGCACCGACAATGCCTGCGCGATCCAAACAGAAGAAAACTGGCAAATTTTGGATGCAAACATCGTGAATTATTTGGTCATAGCCTCGCTGCACAAATGTCGAGTAAATTGCCACAACCGGGCGCATTCCTTCGCAGGCTAAACCAGCGGATAAAGTCACGGCGTGCTGTTCGGCAATCCCGACATCAATGTACTGTTTAGGCAGTTTTTCATGAAGTTTATCCAGGCCTGTTCCGGTTGCCATAGCAGCGGTAATGCCGACAATTTTTGGATTATCTTCTGCTAGCTTGACGAGGGCGTGGGCAAAGACTTTCGAGTAAGCTGGAGGCTTTGGTTTAGTGGAGGGAATGCCTTTGCCCGTGGCTAAGTTAAAGGGATTTTGGGCGTGATATCCTACTTGGTCTTTTTCGGCGATCGCATATCCTTTGCCTTTCACCGTCACCACATGAACCAACACCGGCCCTTGGATAGTATGAGCTTGTTTGAAAGTGGCAATTAACTCTTCCAAATTGTGTCCGTCTACCGGGCCCATGTAAGTAAAGCCTAATTCTTCAATTACGGCTCCAACTTTCGAGACGGCCAAGCGTTTCATCCCTTCCTTGAGGCGTTCCATTTCTGGAGTAAAAGTTTCGCCCACAAAGGGAATGTGTTTGAATTGTTCCTCTAAGTTATCTTTGAGAAACTGCACCGGTGCCGACAATCGCATCTTGTTCAAATAGCGGGTAATTGCGCCGACGTTGGGCGAGATTGACATCTCGTTGTCGTTGAGCACAACTAACAAATTGGTTTTCGGCATATGGCCCGCGTGGTTGATGGCTTCGAGTGCCATGCCGCCCGTCAATGCGCCGTCGCCGATGACTGCTACAGTTTTAAAGTTTTCCCCTTTGAGGTCGCGCGCCATCGCCATTCCTAACGCTGCGGAAATGCTTGTGGAAGCGTGGCCTGCGCCGAAGTGGTCAAATTTGCTCTCGCAGCGCTTGAGATAGCCTGCAACGCCGTCTTTTTGGCGTAGGGTGTGGAATTGGTTGTAGCGGCCGGTGATTAATTTGTGAGGATAAGCTTGGTGGCCGACATCCCAGGTAACTTTGTCGCGATCGAGGTCGAGTGTTTGGTAGAGTGCTAAGGTCAGTTCGACTACACCCAATCCTGGGCCGAGGTGGCCGCCGCTAGCGGCTACAGTTTCTAAATGCTTTTCTCGAATTTGTCGGGCAATTTGTTCGAGTTGATGAATCGAGAGGCCGTGTAATTGGTTTGGGTGAGTCAGTTCGCTGAGATGCATATTTTAAAATCTTGCTCCTGTGAATCAGGACGAATCCTTAACAGATATAGGTTGTGCCTGCGAGGTTGGGTACACGCAAACGTTAGAATAGTTTAACGGTTATTTGAGAAAAACTGTTAGGCGTAAGATTTTTGTTAGTTTTGGCCTGGTAATTATAGTTAATAAATTGTGCGCCGTCAATCGATTTTCGATTTTCGATTTGAGATTTTCGAGGCGACCCCACGGATAAATGCGGGGGCTTGAGGATTTTCGATTTTCGATTTTCGATTGATTCCACGGATAAATGCGGGGGCTTGTACCACCTTTGAAATTCGTGTCAATATAAAAAAGCTTATGTTGTTAGTTCCTAATCGCTAATTGTTAGCTGCATGGAGATTATTAAGTATTTTTAACTACTTTTTGTAGCGCTGGCTGACTTTTTAGCCATCTTGTTTCTGCAAGCGGACTATGATACAAAATCATTAACTGTGATGGAGCATCTCATATTTGTAAAAACACTTCTTCTGGCTCCTTCCTTCTGCCTCTTTCCTCAAAACTCCAATTTCTAGCTTGGCTGCTTTCATTGAGATGCTCCCCTGTGAAGTGTGATTTATATACAGCGTATTCCAGGTTTATGAAGTACACCCCAGAAACCAGGTTTCTTTACAGTTCTCGCATCCTTACTCATTCTGTTCAAAAAACCCGGTTTCTCGCGATCTACATCTAAATGGAATATGCTGTAAATCAATGACCTCTACCAGAAATCATTCCATTTACACTGGGAAAGTTTTCCCGAATTGGGATAGTAGAGAGCTGCGACGCTCGAAGCATTGTTTTGTCAGCTCAAAAGTCGATTCGGGCGACGGCGAGAGACTCTCCCTTACTCCGCTGATGGCAAAGGAGTTTCCGCTTCTTCGGGCGGCGGAATTTCCGCAGGAGTCGATTCGGGCGCCGGCGAGGGACTCTCGCTATCGGGCGGCGGAATTTCCGCAGGAGTCGATTCGGGCGACGGCGAGGGACTCTCGCTATCGGGCGAGGGAGTCTCCGAAGGACTTGGGGCGGGAGTTTCCGGCGGTGGGGGAACTTGTGCGGGCTCTGGCTGGGGGCTTTGGAGGCTTTGCACCCACAAACCTAAACCGCCGCCGGCTAATATCAGCCCCAACACCCCCAGTAGGGGCAGCGGCAGCTTGGAGCGCTGTTTTTGAAAGGGTTCCGGGGCGGGGGAAGTTTCGGGGTACAACAACTGTTTGGACGATTCTGAAAGCTGAGATTCTGGAATCCTCCCGGACTTCTGGAGGGACGCAGCGACGAGGGAAGGCGGCAGCGACACCGAGGGTGACACTGGCGCTGAGGCCACCGCCGGATCAAACAGTACCAATCTCTCCGGCGACATCCGACAGTGAGTCGCCACCACGGAGGTGTTGTCATAACCGTTTTTCTCGTTGGCGAGACGAATCCAAGACTGAACTGCTGCTTCCAAAGACATTTTGCCCTCAAGCACCTCTGGGGCATAATTCTCCCAAGATTTCTCTACCCAGTCGTTGTCGCTCAAACCGTCGGAACACAGCAGCAGTACGCCTTCCTCTTCGACAATAAATCGCTGAATCGTCGGGCGCAGGAAATCGGCATCCCGCGTTCCCAAAGCTTGAGTCAGGGCTCCTGCATCCGATCGCACTTGAGTCTCCCAGTATAAACAATGTCCTAGCTGGACTTCCCTTGAGGCTACGTCGTCGTCCACAGTCAGCCGGTGACAGTAATTTTTGCCAATCCAATAAGCGCGGCTGTCTCCAACATTGACTAAATAAAGTTCATGACTGTTATTCGAGGGCAAATCCTCGGAAATTTTCACTTTTTGAGGCAACTGGAGGGCCATCACCAAAGTCGTCCCCATCCGCTGCCGCAACTCTTTTCCCTGCTCATTATTTTGAGCGGAAATCACATTATTCACAACTCTGACTATTTCTTCGAGTTGCTTAATTACCATTGTTGGCGTCATCAACTCTTCTTGTTGAGTGATTTCGGCGAGCAAATTTTGGATTAAAGCTTTCATGGACTGGACGGCTAATTGACTGGCAACTTCTCCTCCTTCGTGGCCTCCAACCCCGTCACAAACCATTGTCAAATAAGGAATTAGTTTCTCGCCCCCTGAAGTTTTGCTAAATTGAAAATCAGCAGCAATCGGATAGCAACTGTCTTCATTTTGGGAGCGCTGCGGCCCGGTATCTGTCATGCCGACTACTTCTAAGTGCAGAGGCAATTTAGCGGCTTGTTCTAATAGTAAATCGTTTAGTTCCAGGGCGATCGCGTCGAAATTCATGCTGCTGCGGCGCATAAACTGACAAATTTCTCCGAGTTTCGACTGCACCTCGGGTTGCGCGGATTCCACCAAACCTGACCACACATCTCCCAAATCCCGCAGAGTCGGTACAAAATTTCCCCGGTGCAGTTCCAGCAGGCGTACCCGCCAACCTTCCACCCGCAAATTTTCCGGTACCAGCAAACTCGAAGCGACTCCCTGTTCCGACAGCGGCGTCCACAGTTGGAGCATTTGCCACAGCCAGTATACTTGGCGCGCGCCGGTTGTCCCAGACCAAGCTTGTAAAATAGAAGGATACAGGCTGCCGAAATTATTAATTGGCACATTTTCCAACAACAGCACCTCTGCCGCTTCCGGTGCTTCCCCCAAGGCACAAAAACCGTATACTTCCGGCGTATGCAGCCGTTGGGGATACAAATGCAGGTAAGGCATAATCGTATCCGGCAGTTGTTCCGGGACGCTGGGAGGCAAAGCTGGACGGCTGTCGAGCCAGATTTGGGGTGCAATGACAAAGTATCGATCGGCTATTACCTTACCCGCCGGCACTTCCTCGGCTGCTTGCCCCACCGCCCACACATAGCGATAAATTAAATCCGTTTCGCACGCTGCACAGTGCTGGCGGCCAAAGGTATTGCGGGGATCTGGACAGCTAAGATTCGGGCAATAAATGGGTTCGGAGAAACTGCTGATCATATCGAAATAGTTTGTGTAAAAACATTCTGAAGATATTTGATTCGCCAGCCCAAATTCATGAGCTTGAGAATAAACTGATTTTAGGCCCTATCAATTTCTTAACTGCCTTTGGGCCCCTAGAAATTGTAGTTTCTGCCAGTCTGCACCGGCTAAAATTGTAATCTAAGTTACTAAACTCTGACTTGGAGTACGATGGAAGCCTCAACCTGGTACCACGGCGCGAAAAATCGCTCTGAGGGGCTGCAAGTCGCAAACCCTTGCATAGTCAGTTGTTGGCAATTCTTAAATCTTAAATTTCCAATCTAAGATCTAAATAGTATCACCTATTCTTTTTATGATCTTGACTCCTACGCTCCTTTGGCTGATAGCTGGGTCTTTGCTCTGTTTGGCAGAGATATTTCTCCCCACTGCTTTTGTCGCTTTTATGATGGGACTGAGCGCCTTCGCCGTAGCTGGATGCTCTCTAGTTCTACCTTACGTTAATTTACAAATATTCCTCTGGATGGTATTTTCGACAGTTTTTGTGCTGCTGTCTCGGCGGTTGATACCAAAAGGCACGGCAAGGGCGATCGCAGATTCTCAGGAAGCAAAAACTTTAACAGAAATTCCCCCCGGAGAAGCCGGCCGAGTCATTTATGAGGGGAATTCTTGGCAAGCTCGCTGCGAAGACACGAAGGCCACTATCCCCCCCAACCAAAACGTAATTGTCGTCGGGCGTAAAGGCACTACTCTGATAGTTTTGCCAGAAAATCTCTTGCATTCTTAAACAAAATGTGGAATTGGGAATTGGAAATTGGTAGTTGGGCATTGGGCATTGGGCATTGGGCATTGGGCATTGGCAATAACCAATAACCAATAACCAATAACCAACAGTTAACAATCAACAATTATTAGGAGTCAGTTGTGGAACAAATTTTTTTACTTGTATTTTTAGCACTCGGCGGCTCAGCCCTCGCAGGTTCCGTCAAGATTATCAATCAGGGAAATGAAGCGCTGGTGGAAACTTTAGGTAAATACAGCGGCAAGAAACTGGAACCCGGTTTAAATTTTGTCACGCCGTTTCTCGATCGCGTCGTGTACGAGCAAACCATTCGGGAAAAAGTCTTAGATATTCCCCCGCAAGCTTGTATTACCCGCGACAACGTTTCCTTCACCGTTGATGCTGTGGTTTACTGGCGCATTGTAGACTTGGAAAAAGCTTGTTACAAAGTAGAAAATCTCCAGTCAGCAATGGTAAATATGGTGCTGACTCAAATTCGCGCCGAAATGGGTCAACTGGATCTAGAACAAACCTTTACTGCTCGTTCTCAAATTAATGAAATATTGCTCAGAGATTTAGATATTGTTACCGATCCTTGGGGAGTGAAAGTAACGCGGGTAGAATTGCGGGATATTATCCCTTCTAAAACTGTACAGGAATCGATGGAATTGCAGATGGCAGCCGATCGACGGAAGCGAGCGGCAATTCTGACATCCGAGGGCGAACGCGAGTCAGCAGTTAACAGCGCCAAAGGTAAAGCAGAAGCGCAAGTTCTGGATGCAGAAGCGCGCCAAAAAGCGACTATTTTGGAAGCGGAAGCTCAACAAAAGGCGATCGTCCTGAAAGCTCAAGCAGAACGCCAAAGTCAGGTTTTGAAAGCTCAAGCTACTTCGGAGGCCTTGCAAATTATCGGCAAAACTCTGCAAAATGACCCCAATGCTCGCGAAGCTTTACAATTTTTGCTAGCTCAAAACTATCTGGATATGGGTCTAAAAATTGGCACCAGCGACAGCAGCAAGGTCATGTTTA
This sequence comes from Microcoleus sp. B13-B6, assembly GCF_036705405.1. Lineage (NCBI taxonomy): Bacteria > Bacillati > Cyanobacteriota > Cyanophyceae > Oscillatoriales > Microcoleaceae > Microcoleus > Microcoleus sp. B13-B6. The sequence continues at coordinate 30,303 of NZ_JAUBUJ010000065.1, read as the reverse complement.
TGGACCCGCGCAGCATTCCCGCTACGCTCGAAGGAATGCGATCGATCGTTGGGGAAGGTAATAATAATGAGGTGAAAAAGTAGGGGAGCATCTCATATTTGTAAAAACACTTCTTCTGGCTCATTTCTTCTTCGTCTTTCCTCGCAGCAAGAGAGCCTCCTGCCTCAAAACTCAAATTTCTAGCTTGGCTGCTTTCATTGAGATGCTCCCAAAAGTAGGGGAGCATCTCATATTTGTAAAAACACTTCTTCTGGCCAATACGGTTCAGTTAAGCTCGATCCCCCCTAGCCTAGGGCGGGCACGGGGGCACCGCCCCTACAAAGGGGGGGACAAGAAATTACTCTTGCGTCTCCCAACAATCAGGGGGAGTAGGGGGTATGCGAGGGGGATCTCGCCCGGAATAAATAGTTTTAACCCAAGCGTATTGTTCTTCTGGCTCCTTCCTTCTGACTCTTTCCTCCTGCCTCGCAGCAAGAGAGCCTCCTGCCTCAAAACTCCAATTTCTAGCTTGGCTGCTTTCATTGAGATGCTCCCCTTGGTATCTATTTAAACATCGATATTCAGGCAACTTCTCTTCGCCGTCAACCTAATAACTCGACACAGTTAAAACGATCGCCTCCCTATCTCCCAACACCAAACCATACTCCAAACCCTCAACCACCGCTTGATAAGAAGCATCCAAAATATTCCCAGAAACCCCCACAGTCGTCCAGCGGTCTTGACCGTTGCTAAACTCAACCAACACGCGAGTTTTAGCAGAAGTTCCCGCACCGGAGTCGAGAATCCGCACCTTATAATCGGTTAAGTTAAAATCAGTAATTGCCGGATAAAAATTCCGCAAAGCCTTCCGCAAAGCCGCATCAAGTGCCGAAACAGGCCCATTTCCTTCCGCGCATTCCAGAATATCTTGACCGTTAACAGTCACTTTCACGGTTGCTAAAGAATTAACTGTTTCCTCCCTACCTTTATCGCAGTGAACTTGAAAACCTTTGATTTCAAATAAACGCTTGCGCTTTCCCAAAGCCTCCCGCATTAACAATTCAAAAGAAGCCTCAGCCCCCTCAAATTGATATCCCTGACTTTCCAAATCTTTCAATTTTTCCAAAATTTGGCGGCAAGCAGGATTTTTGCGATCGAGATCCATTCCAAAAGTGCGGGCCTTCGCCAAAACATTGCTTAAACCCGCTTGATCGGAAATCACAATTCGCCGCCTATTGCCAATTTTTTCCGGTTCTAAATGTTCGTAAGTTAACGGATTTTTCTCAACAGCCGATACGTGGATTCCGCCTTTGTGAGCAAAAGCAGAAAGACCGACAAAAGGAGCACGGTCATCGGGAGCAAGATTGACAATTTCACTAATCGATCGACTTACTTGAGTTAATCTAACTAATTGCTCGTCTTCAATGCAATTCTGACCCAACTTTAGCTGAAAATTAGGAATCAAGGAACATAAATCGGCATTGCCGCAGCGTTCGCCATAACCGTTAATAGTTCCCTGTACCATCCTCACTCCTTCCCGCACAGCAGCCAAAGCATTAGCAACCGCCACTCCTGAGTCGTTGTGAGTGTGAATTCCCAGTTGAACTTGAGACTTTATCCCCCCCTTAATAAGGGGTTGAATTTGAGAATTTCTCCCCCCCTTAATAAGGGGTTGAATTTGAGAATTTCTCCCCCCCTTAATAAGGGGGGGTTGGGGGGGGTGAATTTCCGCTTCCGAATTATCCCAACTTTCTATTATTTCTGCCACCTCGCGAACAACCTGACTGACTTCGTGAGGCAAAGTACCGCCGTTAGTATCGCAAAGAACCAGCCATTCTGCACCGGCATCGGCAGCTACTTCTAAAGTTTTAATAGCATAATCTCGATTGTGTTTGTAGCCGTCAAACCAGTGTTCGGCATCGTAAATAACGCGCCTTCCCTGACTCCGCAAATATTCAATTGTATCTCGAATCATCGCCAGATTTTCTTCGAGCGAGGTCTTCAAACTTTCAATAACGTGCAAATCCCACGACTTGCCAAACAGCGTCACCCAACGAGTACCGGCGGACAAAATAGCCTGCAACATTTCATCATTAGCTGCCGTAGTTCCCGGCCGCCTAGTCGAACAAAAAGCTACAACTTCTGCTTGAGTTAGGGGCTGTTCTTTGAGACGCCAAAAAAATTGTACGTCTTTAGGATTCGCCCCCGGCCAGCCGCCTTCAATAAAGGGAATTCCTAAACTGTCTAACTGTCGAGCAATTCGCAGTTTGTCTTCGAGAGATAAGGAGAGTCCCTCGCACTGAGCACCGTCTCGCAGCGTGGTATCGTAGATCCAGAGCCGATTTGTCATGGGAAATTGCGATCGAGAAATTGCTAATATATCACTTACCATATTAGATGAATTTATTTGAATTTAATGCGATAATATATAGGAAAATTAACATAAATCTAACTGGGGTAAATTGCTGTGGTCAAGGTACAAGCGCAAGGAAAAACATTTGAGTGCGATCGCGGAGCCAATCTCCGTGAAGTTTTGCTCAAAAACGGCATCGATCTCTACAACGGCAACGCCAAAGTCATCAACTGCCACGGCCTCGGTACTTGCGGCACCTGCGCCGTCACCGTCGAGGGCGAAGTTTCCGAGTCCCAGTGGCGCGAAAAAGCCAGACTTTCGGTTCCTCCCCATTCTCCCGCCTCCAACCGCCGTTTGTCCTGCCAAACCAAGGTTTTAGGCGATATTAAGGTGACAAAATATGACGGTTTCTGGGGTCAAGGTTCTGAAACTGTCTGGAAACCCCAAGCATAGATTTTTTGTTAAGGAAGGCAGATAGGACGATCGCCTTGCCAGATAATCTGTAAGACTTGTGCAAGAATTCTAACTGTAAGGTGCACCGGGGGCACCTTACCATAAAGAAACCCGAGAGGTCAATCGATTTTAGATTTTAGATTTTAGATTTTAGATTGAAGCATTGACCCCACGGATAAATTCGGGGGCTTGTTTATGGGATACACGTTTTTTATTTATTTCTCCACGGATAAATCCGGGGGCTTGTATCCTAGATGCTTTCGGTTAAAAAACCCAGAAAGTCCATATAAAAGTTAATGAATTCATCTAAAGATATTCTGATTATTGGCGGCGGAATAATTGGTCTTTCGCTAGCAGTAGAACTGAAATTGCGAGGGGCATCTGTCGCGGTTCTCACCGCCGATTCTAAACCACCGACGGCCCGGGCTGCCGCTGGAATGCTTGCCCCGCAAGCCGAACGAATTACACCCAGTCCGATGCTGGATTTGTGCTTGCAAAGCCGCGCACTGTATCCCGCCTGGGTGGAACAGCTAGAAGATATTACCGGATTGAAAACGGGATATTGGCGATCGGGAATTCTCGCACCAGTTTGTCAAAATGAGCCTCAAGAAAAGCCGCTTTTGTCAAACCTTAACTCTCAATGGTTGGACAGAGATACTGTTCGCCAGCACCAGTTTGGATTAGGTCAAGAAGTAATGGGCGGTTGGTGGTATCCTGACGACGCTCAAGTTGACAACCGCGCTTTATTTCGGACGCTTCAGGCCGCAACTAAAGAATTGCAGATTGAGATTATTCAAGGCAATGCAGGGGAAATTATTCGGCAGGGAAACCGAGTTGTTGGCATTGAAACAACAGCAGGAAAATTGCAAGCAGACCGTTATGTTTTGGCTGCCGGTGCTTGGTCTGAGCAGTTATTGAATGTTCCTGTTTTTCCAAGAAAGGGACAAATGCTGTCAGTATGTGTACCAGAAGATTGTGGAGTTATCCAGCCCCTGCAAACAGTTCTATTCGGGACGGGCATTTATATTGTGCCGCGTCAAGATGGCAGAATTATTATTGGTGCAACTAGCGAAAATGTGGATTTTACACCTGGCAATACGCCTGCAGGAATGCACACTTTGCTAGCAGGAGCGATTAAGTTATATCCCGAATTACAAAATTATCCGATTCTGGAGTTTTGGTGGGGATTTCGGCCAGCTACGACCGATGAGTTGCCGATTTTGGGTGCTAGTGCTTGGGAGAATTTGACATGGGCTACGGGGCATTACCGCAATGGCATTTTGTTGGCTCCGGTGACGGCTAAATTGTTGGCTGATTTGATTTGGAATCAGAAATCAGAGCCGTTATTGGCTGCTTTTCATTATTCGAGGTTTCCTGAATCTTGGAAGGTTGAAAATGGTAAATAGTGAGATTTGTTGCTTTTTTAAGACGAGGCAGAGCCGCAGAACGAGAAACGAAAGTCAACCAAAAGGATATTTTTTGCTATAATCTAATCAGCACAATAGGGTTTTGTAAGTTATGACTTTCAGTGATGTGGTCGAGACGATCAAGAATCTTTCTACTGACGAAAAGCAAGAGCTTCAACTGTTGTTGAAGCAATATCTCCGGGAAGAACGTCGCGAAGAGATGTATCAAAACTTTAAGTCAGCGCAGATTGAACAACAAAAAGGTGAACTGAAATTTTCCGCTAACATCAATGAACTCAGAGTAATGATAGAGGAATAATCGTGGAAGTCAGTTTCAGTTCTTCATTCAAGCGTGATTTCAAAAAGCGGATCAAAGGCGATGCTGATTTGGAGGCTAGGTTTTGGCAAAAGCTGGAACAGTTCATCAGAGAGCCGTTTGAACCAAGCTTAAAAACTCATAAATTGTCCGGTAGGCTCAAGGAGTTTTGGAGCTTTAGCGTAGATTACGACGAAAGGGTACTTTTCTACTTTACAGAAGACGGAAAAGCCGTGTTTGTAGATTTGGGAAGTCATGATGAAGTATATTAATCGACACAACAGTGGCTAAAGTACCGCTGTAAGTAGCGCGCCTAACCATTTTTTTGTAAGTCCTCAATTAGTTTGCATCCTGTTTTTTGGGTTGGTTTAATTCTCTGCATTTAGCGGCAGCCAAATCGTAAGCATTTTGGTAATCGCTACCGCCTAACATCAAATCGCCGTAATATTCATAAGGTTGATTGCCATAAATCGGCAGCGGGTCGTCTTCAGGATAATCTTCTTTTGATTCTTCTAGGATTGCTTTGAGTTTCTTGACGCTGAAGCGCTGGACTGGGAAGTAATGAATGTCTTGAGCGATGAAACCGAGATGGGGAAAGGTTGGGTCCACAATTCGCTCGTCGAGTTCAATCCAGCTATACTCGATGGGTTTATATGGCACTCCGGGCACAGCTAAAAAGCCTTGAACATAAATTGCGCCCTCGGTGGCTAATGCTGCTTTACAAGCGTTGTCAAAGCAGTTTTTACGGTTGCTTTTGATGCGAGCGGCCATTTCAATAGAAAGCGTCTCATCTAATAGTTCGGTCATAACCCATTTCTAGTCGCGTGTGCGATTAGATTGTAGCAAATCCGAGCTATCTCCGAGCACAAAAAACGCAGGCAATTGCGATCGTCCTTCAAATTATATTCTCAAGGAGTTGATCCAAAATCCTCTGCGCTTCTGGATGTTGTGCCAGCTTTGGTTTCCGGGGCGGGCGGTTTGTCGATCGCCCCTATAGCCCGCCAATAAAAAGTTTTCGCCAGTATCCCAACTTTTGAGCGTGCGATCGAGTTGAGGGTAGATCCCGGTACGGTAAAGTGTGGCACAGACGATGCAAGCAAAAATAGCGGCATACTACATCACCAAAGGTCGATCGTGCAACCAATCAATCATATTAATGCCTTCCGGTGCAGCAATTTGTTCGGCTGCTAACAGGCTTCACAGTTTTTTTTGTAAACAAACCAGAGTTGTGATAACCTCATAAATGTGCAAAAATCGGTTCCCACAAAAAAACCTTTGGAAGAAACGGGGAAAGTCCGGGGTAAATCCGCCACTGTCCCGCAACTGTGATGCTAAGCTAAGCACTTATCCACACACCATAGATATACTGAATGAAAAGCGCGATCAAAAAGTCGGATTTTGTGCTGGCTCCTTATATGAATAGCAACAATGTGAAAGCTACTTGCCAAATACTCAATACAGTTATTCCTTATATATTCTTATGGTTTTTAGCATTTAAAGCTGCTGCTATTTCTGTATTCTTGCTGCCGCCGATAATGGTGTTAATGACACTTTTTTCAGGACGTTGTTTCTCTTTGATGCACGATTGCGGACACTATTCTCTTTTTAGTTCCAAAAAAGTCAATCGCCTTATGGGTTTTCTGCTAGGTATCATCAATGCGATTCCTCAGTACCCCTGGTCGAGGGGGCACGCTTATCACCACAAACATAATGGTAATTGGGATATGTACCGAGGCCCTTCGGCGTTGATATCCACCGAAAAATTTGCGGCGCTAAGTCCATTTAGTCAAAAGATGTATCAGTTACTCAGACACCCATTGATGCTGTTTCCCGGTGGTTTTTTCTATCTAATTATTAAGCCAAGACTCGCGCTGATATTGGGAATTACGGGTTTTATCCGACATATTTTTGCTTGTCTCAAGCAAGATTTTGGCATGGGTTTATCTGCAATTATTGCTTCTTATAAATCCAAACATTGGTATACGACGGCTGAGTTTTGGGATTTACTGTTCAACAATATTTGTGTTCTTGGTAGCTGGATTTATCTGAGCAACTTACTGGGGTTTGGCTTTTTCTGGAGTGTTTACTCAATTGTCATGACCTGTTCTGCAGCGATATTTATCTGTATTTTCTTTGTTCAGCATAATTTTGACGGTTCCTACGCTCATAAAGCAGAAAATTGGGACTATCTTCTGGGCGCAATTGAAGGCAGTAGTTACCTAAAATTACCGACTATTCTCAATTGGTTTTCTGCTGATATTGCTTACCACAATATTCATCATCTTTCTGAGCGAATACCTAACTATAATCTTCAGGCTTGTCACAATACTAATATTCACCTGCTGGCTAATTCAAAATCACTGAGAATTCGCGATATTCCTGACTGCTTCCAATTCATTCTTTGGGATGCTGCTTCAGATAGTCTGCAATCGATTAAATTATTTCATCAACAAGAAGAAATTCCCTTGAGTAATATAGCTAATTAAAATCGGTGGGCAATAAATTTGGTTGCTTTTTTATCACCAAAATCCTATGATTAGGGATGCAGCTAGTGGCATAAATTTTAACAGTAACTTTCCTAGTTAAGTAGGTGGTTACAAATAAACATTAGATGGGTCTGGCGGGTTTAACCGGGAGCTATGCTAGCAGCCTGTTATTCTGACAAAACCCGCCCTCCTCGTGACCAGTTTATTTGCACCAACAGGACTTACGCAATGACGCTATATATAGCGCATTAAGGATCTGGCGATCGCCAACAGTCTGACTCAGGCGATCGCTAGATAAAAAGAGAATCAATGTGTGTTTGAATTGAGGAGTCAACTAAATAAATTTCAGCTTAAGAGAGGCATGTTTAAGCTCTTGGCTGAGGTAATCTGCTAACAAACTAGCTTTTAACTGATACCAATTTTCAAAAATCATGCAACAGTAGCTAGGGCTGACAAAATGTAATCCCATCCAGTTATAGATGCTATTGTCTCTGTATAAAATTCTTTAAGATAAGCGCAAACTTTTTCTTTAATACCATATCAATCATCATAAATGTCCCAACTCAGTTCTTGTTTAATGTGCTGCTATACTCTTTCGATTGGATTCAATTCAGGGCCTCCGGGTGGTTGGAATATCAAGATAACATGAGCGGGTATTTTTAGCTTACTACCATGATGAAATCTCCCATTATCTAATTGGATAAGATTTAAATTATCCGGATATGGTTCTGCTAATTTAGCTAAAAATATTTGAAAGCAGAGACCCAGAAAAATGTGAGAACTCTAACCAAAAACTTTCTCCAGTTTTCGGGGCAACTGGCCCATATAAATAGAAGGCTTTAAAATTCCATTGAACTTTACCTTTTGGCTTAACTCCCAAAGCTGTAATTGTTTTTCTCTCAATCGTTTTTAAGCCAATTCTAGTTTCATCTTGAGACCAATCCTTGACCCCATTTTTTGCTGGATTAGGAGTCTTAGACTCCAACCATAAAGGCATTTTCAGCAATTTATTGAGTGTATTTTTGAAAGCGATAGCTGCTTGCTCATTTTTTTTATACTCTTTGCGTCTTGGTACTTTTAGTTTAGCTTTCATTCGATAGTGTAAGTGTTTGTATAATGTGTGATAATTGAGTGATATTTTATAGTTGTTTTCCACCCATTTCGCAATTTGCTTATAACTCTTGAATTCACAGGACTCATCACTTAACTTTTTTGACAATCCAGCTATTACGCCCTGCAAGAATTACTCGCGGTCTACCCGTTGATTGCCGTATTCCTAACAATCCTGATAGACCGCCAATACTATATTTTTTCAACCATCTATAGCGGTTCTCAAGCGTGGTGAGGTATGCCCTATGCCCACGGAGGCCACGGAGGCCTATGCCCATGAGTACCTCATCTTTCTGAGAAAGGCTATATGTACAGTAACTCTATGTACCCCTAAACGTTCAGCTACATCTGTCAGACTTAGACTATAGCCAGCTTTTAAGCAATAAAGTGCGTGGATTTTTTGTCGATTAATTACAGTTCGTTGTTGTGACAAAATTATTTTCAACTCCTTGACTGTTGCATCACTTCTTTCTTGATATAGCAATCCTAAATCATTTGTAAAAATATGTAGGGGTAGTGCTACCCCTACTCCCCGTGCCTACCCCAGTCAAGGCGGGGCAACCGGGCGTGGGGAGAGCCCCTACAAGAATTACACGAATCATTTAGGATTGCTATAGTTGACCTTCATAAAAAATCCCTTAATTTTCTGACCTTGTAGCACTTATTTGGCAAAAGGGAATTAATTCACTTGTGTCATGTGAATAGGGTATTGAGCCGAGATATGTGTAAAAAAGTGCAACATTAATCGCAATGCCTTATCAGGTAAAGGTTTGAAGTGCTACTTTGCGGTTGATGACAGCTTCGCTATTTTTAGGCCTTCTTGGCTCGCATTTTCAATCACCCAATCTGTACGGTAAGGAATAGCTGCCTCCATGACTTGATGAATGAGCGGAGAATGAAACAGCCCAGTCTCCCCGCCGAGGCTACTTCTGCTTAAGTATCACTAAGGTAATATCATCAAACACTTTTTGTTCGCCGATGTAATGGCGCAAGTCATCAATCGCAGCTTGGCGGATTTCTTCAGCAGTGCGATCGCGATTTCGGCCGATGGATTCTATCAGTGGTTCCATACCGTATAACAAGCCTTGTTCATTTCTCGCTTCTGTAATTCCGTCCGTGTAAAGCACCACCACATCTCCCGGATTTAAGTGGACTTCAGTTGATAGAATGAAATCGGCAATCTCTGAGTCTAAAGCGATCGGGAAACCTAAATCTATCGTATCGATTCGTTCCACTTCGCCGCTACACCGCACCACAATCACCTCTTCGTGCTGTCCGCTCAAGCGCAGAGTCCCCTCCTCATAGTCTAGCAAACAAAGGCTGAGATTTTTCTCGCAATTCATGCGGTTTACATTGTCATAAAGAGTGCGATTGATGGCATTTAAAAATCGCACGGGGTCAGTTTCATTGTTCACCATTAGCGTTCGCACGGCAGTTTGCGCCATAATCATTAAAACGCCGCTTTCTAATCCGTGTCCCGTTACGTCGCCGATGCCAATTTTGATGCGATCGCCGTATTGTAGTACATCGTAGTAATCGCCACCTACTTCGTCGGCGGGTTCCATAAAACCAGCAATATCAAGTCCGGGAATATTACTGAGTTCGCTCTCTTTCGGCAAAATCATTTGTTGCAGTCGGCGCGTTACGTCTAGCTCAGCACTCATTCGGATATTGTCAGCTTTCAGACGCTCGTTAAGCACCGTAATTTCTTGGTTGGCTGATGCTAATTGGGCAGTGCGTTCATCGACTTTTTGTTCTAAAGTGCGATACAGAATGGCATTTTCAAGGGAGATAGCTGCTTGAGAAGAAATGATTTTCACAACTTCCAGGCGTTCTGGTGTAAAAGCACCGATCGCGATGTTATTTTCTAAGTAAAGAATGGCGGTGAGTTTGCCTTGATTAACGATGGCGCTACACAAGATTGATTTGGGTTGGTGGGCTATAATGTAAGGATCTGTGGTAAAAATCCCTTCGCGCGTGGCTTCGCTTAAAACCACATTTTCTTGAGTGCGAGCGACGTAATTGATTATCGCCAAGGGGAGATTTTCGCTGCTAGAAACTGGAAGAGATTGCAGCACTTGGGCTTCGCGCTCAATTTCTCCTTGTGCTTGAATTTTTAAAATTCCGTTGTCGGAGAGAATGAGGAAGCCTTTTTGTGCCCCGGCATTTTCGAGGACGAGGTTCGTCAATTTGGCGAGCAATTTATCTAAGACAATTTCCCCGGCAATAGCTTGAGCAGCTTTCACGACTGTGGCTAAATCTAGCCCTTCGCCGGAACTGCTGCCTGTAGTGGAAATGGTTGTTTGGGTGACTTTCGTAGAGCTAGTTGTTGAGGTGAGAAACTGAGGATATCGCGCTTCTAAGTCTTTGACTTTGGCAAGGGCACCCCAAGTCTGGTAAGCGTAGCGAGCATCTTGGAGATAGTGAGCAGCAACGTGGCTTTGGTTGCGCCAGAGGTAAAATCGTCCCGCGAGTTCGTAGGCGAGAGCTTCTTCGTTGAGATATTCATTTTCGCGGGCGCAGGAGATAGCAGAGTCATAATATTCTCTGGCATCTTTATAGTTGCCCAGAACTCTGGCGCGTTCCCCTTCGACGAGGTAATATTTGTGCAGGTAATTCATAGGAGCGTAACTCGCCCACATTTTCATTTTTTCCTGGTTGGCAGCAACCTTTTCCAGAAAAGCCTCTTTTTCGGACTCTGGATTATCAGCAAATACTGCCAGCAGTGCTAGAGAATGATAGAAATGGAAAATAGCGACAGATGACGTAGCTAACATAGCATCTAAATAATTTTCTGCAATGGCCGCATTTTCTAGGGCTTCGCCGTAGTTTCCAAATAAATAACAGAGGATAAGTTTGTGTAAATGCAAGTCACCAATTCCGTATCTGTCTTGGTTTTCCTGCATCCTTGGCAACATCTTTACTTCGTCATAACTTTCGCCAATTAATCGACAGGTGTTTTCTGATTTTCCACTCAAATTTAAGACGACTTGCCAATATCTGTTGAGATAAGTCAGAATTAGATTCTGATTGATATTGGATATTGCCTGACTGTATTTGCCCATTTCCCGTTCGACTTCGACCAGTTCCTTGCCCATCCAGTATAAATGACAAGAATAGCCGTAAGCATTAAAGGCAGCAAATAGCAAGTCTCCAGTTTCTAAGCCACTTTGGTATCCTTCTAAAAAAGGTTTAAGTATTTCTCTGAAGTGTTCTTTCCAAATTACCGAAAAATAATAAACTAAGAATATCACCGCCGATTTGATTTTTTTGCTATTGAATTTCTCTACCAACTTCAATGCAAGTTTCGCAAATTGATAGCCAGACTCTATATCGAAGACGACACCACACAGAACTATTCCGTAAGATCCATAACCTTGAGCGGATAGAGGCGTATTGCCATATTTGACCGATAAATTGACCATTTGCAGGGCACACAGTGTGAAGAGTCCGGAGTTCCCGTCATAGGCTGGATGTATGACATCAAACAGGATATCCATTGCTGCCCGCTTTTCAGGAGCGGTCATCTCTGGCAGGTCAATGAGATCCTCAATTTGCTTGCCTAGCCAAGCCGCTTTTGTTTCTTCTATAGCTTGTCCGATGTCTGCTAAACTTGGGTTTTCCGGTAGCGCGATCCCCAACTGAGCTAAAATTTCGAGTCCGCTACGCATTGCTTCTGGTAGTTGATGCTGGTTTGCATAACCCAGTACGGTTACTCTGTAGATTCTTACTTTGTCGAGTACAGTTTTGGCGCGATTTTTCACTACAGAAGCTAATCGCTCCATCTGCTGGAAGTTGTCGCTGAGATAAGCTGCTTCTGCGGCTTCTACGTGCAGCGCTAGAATCAATTCATACTGGCATTCCCAGCTATTTTCTTCTAATAAGCTCAAGCCAACTTGCAAGTAATTGAAGGCGGGTTGATAGGCTGCTGATGCCTTGGCTTTTTTGCCGGCTGTCAGGTTAAGCTGAGCTAGCTCGTCTTGCTCGGCTTGACAGGAAATGCGATCGCCCCCTTGATTTAGTTGGTTGACGATATCAAATATTTTTTGCTCTCGCTTCTGGGGCGGTGTATTCCGTAGCAGCAGTTGCCCCACTTGCCAATGCACAACTTTTTTGTCTGCTTCGGGAATGAGGGAATAGGTGGCTTGCTGAATGCGATCGTGGGCAAATTTATACTCAACTTCTATCTCTTCTGCTAACCCCTGCACGTCAAGTTCTATCAACTTGTAGGCATCGCTGATGGGTAATATCAGACCTTCTGCGATCGCTTCCCACAAATCAATCGCTATTTCTCGCGGCGATTTTTCAGAGACAATTGCCAACGTTTGGAGATCGAACTGGTTGCCAATACAGGCAGCTAGCTTCAAAGCTTGCTGCGTTGAAAGCGGTAACTTCTGCACCTTGCCCGCCATCAACTCTACGACATTATCGGTGATGTTCTGCGCTTGAATCTGCTGCAAGTCCCACTGCCAGCCCCCAAGCTGAAAATCAAACTTCAGCAGTCCTTCGCTGTACAGAGATTTCAAAAACTCATTAATGAAGAAGGGATTGCCATTGGTTTTGGTCTGCACCAATTCTGCCAAAGGCATAGCCGTTGCTAAGTCATAGTTGAAAGAGTCGGCAATCAACTGACTGACATCAGATAACTCCAATGGTTTTAAGGTTATTTGACTAACAATTCCCTCAGCTTGACGAATCTCATCCAGTGTCAGCATTAGGGGATGAGCATCGCTCACTTCGTTATCTCGATACGCGCCAATAACAAACAAATATTGACTTTCTGAGCCTGTCATCAGCCACTGAATTAATTTTAAAGAAGCGCCATCACTCCATTGCAAATCGTCCAGAAACATCACCATTGGATGTTCTGGTCGAGCCAACACCCGAATGAAGTTTTGAAACACTAAATTAAAGCGATTTTGGGCTTCTGCTGGAGCCAGTTCGGGGACTGCTGGTTGAGTGCCAATAATCAATTCCAATTCGGGAATAACCGCAACGATTAACTGACCGTTCTCACCAATAGCTGCTAACATTTTTTCGCGCCACGCTACTATCTGAGATTCGCTTTCGGTCAGCAATTGCGCCACTAAAGAGCGAAAGGCTTGTACCAGCGAGGCATAGGGAATATCTTTCTGATATTGGTCGAATTTTCCAGAGATAAAATACCCGCTTTGCCGCGTAATTGGCTTGTAAACTTCCTGTACCAAAGCCGACTTGCCCATACCAGAATATCCCGCTACCAGCATCATTTCAATTGGGGATTTGCGATTGGGGATTTGCGATTGGGGATTTTCATTTTTTTGTATGCCTGCGACTCGATCGAAGGCGGCGAGTAGCATTTCCACTTCTCGCTCTCGTCCGTACAACCTTTGCGAAATTTGGAATTTGCTGGAAAAATCCTGCTGACCTAGAGGGAAAGGCTCGATGCGCTGCGATCGCTCCCATTGCCTATAACATTCCTCTAAATCTGCCTTAACGCCATAGGCCGATTGATAGCGGTCTTCGGCATTTTTAGCCATTAGCTTGATGACAATTTCTGACAGAGGCTGGGGAATATCTGCGTTGAGTTGGTGAGGTGGGGTAGGGTGTTTAGCAATGTGCGAATGCACCAACTCCATCGCATCGTCAATCTGGAAAGGCAATTGCCCTGTTAGCAACTCGTAGAAAGTTGCTCCGAGCGAATAAAAATCTGTACGATAATCGAGCGCTCGGTTCATTCGCCCTGTTTGTTCAGGCGAGATATAGGCGAGCGTTCCTTCTAAAACATTCGGGTTTCGCAGCGTGGGATTTTCTCGCGAGAGAACTGTAGAAATACCAAAATCAATAATTTTTAATTGTCCAGTTTTGGGATTAAAGACAATGTTAGAAGGGTTAATATCTTTGTGTATAACTTGCTGCTGATGCACTTGAGCAAGGATGTCTGCAATCTGAAGGGCAAGAGACAAAAACTCGCTCAGCGTGAAGGGCTGACTCTTTCTTAACTGCTGGAGGGATTCGCCGCCAAAATCTTCCAGTACGATTACCCAGCGATTTTGGTAGCTTTCCAGGTTTAAGGGATTTACGACTCCCGCCAAATTCAATTTTTGGAGGATTTCATATTCCCGCTTGAACCAGGCTATTTTTTCCGGCGGCGCATAGGCTTGTTTGAGCACTTTGAGGATAACGGGCTGGTTATCTGTTGGGCTGCATCCGCGATAGATTAGTGAGTTGGCACTTTCGTAAATTTCTTGGGTAATTTGGTAGCCGGAAATTGTGAGCGTCATTGATTTGTTCCTTACTTCATTATCCCTATAGAGACATCTGTTTCATTCTCAGGAAAATGAGGATTTTGTATGGTTGTACCCCCGTGCCGACTCCGCTTGACTAACGGAGGAAATAGGCGTTTTCGGCATTGGGGCAACTACGGGGGGTTTGGCCCTACAAATTTTCACCCTCAAGTCCGTAAAAGCGAAAGGGGTTGTCCCAGAGGATTTTTTTTACGGTTTTTTCGGATATGCGATCGCTCAACGCTACAACTTCCCCGATAACGTCTGGGTGGTGATCGATGTGAGGGAAATCAGAACCGAAGATCAGATTATCCGTGCCGATGTAGTCAATTGTCTCAGCTAAATAAGGCTCAGAAGGTTCAAAGGAGATGAAGCACTGACGGCGAAAATATTCTGAGGGCTTCATTTTAACATGATCTTTGACTTCCCAGCCTAAGTCGCAATACTCGCGATCGAGCCGCCACAACCAGTAGGGCAGCCACCCGCAACCAGACTCCAGAAAGCCCACCCTGAGTTTGGGGTGACGTTCCAACACTCCTCCTTCGATGAGGGTCAACAGCGCCATCATCTGTTCCATTGGATGCGAACAGGCGTGCATGGCAAATCGGGTGTTAAACCGATCCGATCCGGTGGTTGGGAGTTGGGAATGAGTGCCTTCGTGGAGGCTGACGGCAATCCCCAACTGCTCGCATTCGCTCCAAAATGGCTCGTAAGCGGGGTCAGAAAGCAGCCGTCCCTTGACTGGGTTGGGGCGCAAAAACACGGCTTTCCATCCAAATTCTGCAATGCGGCGCAGTTCTGGCACCATTTCTTCGGCAGCGTGGAGATTAATCGCACCGACTCCTCTAAGAATCTGGGGGTCATAGCTGCAAAAGTCTCGCAGCCAATTGTTGTAGGCGCGGGTAAATGCACCTGCCAGTTGTGCATCCATTGTATCGACGGCAAGCAGCCACAGTCCCATTGTGGGATACAAAAATGCGATATCAGCTCCCATTTTCGCGATCGCCTTTACCTGAGAACAGGGATCGTAGCGATCGATTCCGTAGCTGGTGAAATCCCGGATTGCCACTTTCAGCCCTTCCTCTTGGTGTTGGCGGGTTATCTTCTGATAAATCGGTTGACCATCAACTTTTAGATCGAGCGATGGTGCCCGGTTTTTAAAGGCTGGTTCGAGGTAATTTTTCCACAGATCGATCGGCTCTAAAACGTGGCAATCTGCATCGATAATTTGATAGGGCTTCAACATAGATTATTGAGATTTTTGAAATGTGAAAACATTTATAGGGGCAATCCCCCCGTGTATTGGTGTCAACTTAAGCTGAAAGCCCGCCTGGGGTTTTAACCCCTGGCTAATAGCTTAAGTCCTCTGAAGAGGACTAATAAATTTGAGAGTTTTCTTCAGTCCTCTTTAGATGACTTTAGCTATGAGACAGGGGTTTTTACCCCTGTCGGACTGCGGGTTTAACCTTAATGTTGACACCTATGGGGCAAGGGGCGTCGCCCCTACAATTTTACACAAATGATTTAAAATTGCATTAACCATAAGCCTAAACCTCTCAGAAAAAAGCTGGGAGGGGATTCAAATTTTCCTCAGTCAAAGCTTTAGCTAGCCAACCCATTTTAACGGGTACATCGTACAGCCGACCTGCACCCAATCTAGGCCAAAAATGCCGCAGTCCGGGTACAATTACTTTAACAACAGATAAGCCTAAATCAGGGCGGCTTTGGTCTAAAACAATTGTTTCTAATCCGTTCGCTCTGGCAATTTCTACGCAGTTCATTACGTCTGTATAAAGATCGTCGCTCCACTGTTTGAGATAGTCTGCGGGTGTTTTTGATGGGGCTGTTTTGTCTGGCAATAAATAGGGGTGTTGAGCGACTGTTGCACTCTTCCACCATTCGATCGCTTCTCGGTCGCGATCGCGATCGGCACTCTTTGGATCGAGTATACCAAAAAACGCAGCAGGCAGCGATTGATTCAGTTCGGTTAAGGCCCGTAGCAGGGCTATTTGCGGGTCAAAATGTGCCCCGAAACCCATAATAATATTCTCTTCCTCGCGGTCATTGCGGCGCGAAATAGCGGCAAATACGGGAATGTTTAAATCGCTGGTAAGGTCGAGTACCCAGAGGTCGCGCTGAAGCGTTTTGTAATGCGCCTCTATTTCCTGAAAATACGGCTCGTCAAAGCTGGAAAGCTCCGCTGCAGGTTTTTTCAATCGGTTATACCACCACAGGGCAATACTGTCTCGTTCTACTAATTCCATGAAGCCTTGCAGGATTGCTTCTTCTAAGTAGTTTCCGGCGGCGCATCCATTGGAGTTGGCAACCGCAAAGGGGGCATGATATTTTTGGGAATAACCGCTGTAACAGTAGGCAGTGGGGATGTATCGAGGCGCGTTGTGAGTTAACGACCAAGCTGGACTCCACTCGATTTCCACCTCTTCGTTGAATGGTTCTGGAATCCAGTTAAATCTGATGCGATCGCTATTCAATTCCTCGCGATTTGAAAACTGCTTTTCGCTAAAAAGCATACAAGTATTTGGGTGAATTGCGACACTCCCCAAGTCTTTTAACTTCCCTCTAATTCTGGCTTCATCTCCTTGAAATGCGATGGAGTAGCGCTCGATTGCTTCGCTCAAGGCGCTGACTTTTGCCTGAGTGTCGCTTTTTCCCTTACCGTAAGATTCGCTACGCAGGCTTTCTTGCAATTCATTTAAGTCTGCGATCGCGCCGACTAAACTGTAACCGGCACGGTAGGAAGTTGTCAGTCCGTTTTCTTCCTCCCAGGTAGAAATTCGCTGAAGAATGCTGATAATGCCAGTAATTGGGCTGACGTGATGCTCTAAGTTTTTCAAGGTTTGTTGTGGCGAGATGCAGCGGTGTCCGCCATCGCGAGTAAAAGATTTCTTACGACTAGAAAGAGCGATGGGTGCTGATTGTTTGGCTGCGAAATCTTGGGGGTTTCCGCAGCACGGACAATGGGGACGCTGCACGAGAAAGTGATGGCGTTTTTCTAGAGAAAGCGCGTTTAAGGTGATGATATTGCTTTCGAGAGATTCGCTGCGATCGCAGGCGATCCATTTAGCAAGTTCGGTGGCGGCGATGCCGTAGGCTGTAGCTAGGGTTGATGGCAATACAGACAAAGAAGTGGGGAAGGATGCGGTGTTTTTTTGGTTTTGCAGGTAATTTTCTACTTTGCGGTGCGATCGCAGTCGGTGCGCTAGGCATTCCCAGCAGCCAGTTTTGCCGGGGATAAAAATCGGGCCGATCCAAATTTCTGTTCCTAATGGTTTGACGAGCATCCAGGGGCGATCGTTCTGCAAGGCTTTTTGATTAATTTCTTCTAAATCTTCTTGCAGGTAATCGTCAGTTAGCACCACCGAGCGATCGCCATTTTCGCCGAGTTTAACTCCCACAGATGCGATCATTTCTTTGAAGGGTTCGGTGTCGATTTCACCCAAGGAAACTACAGAAACAATCGCTTCCTTGAGGCGTTTTTCAGCTATCTCTGGCTCTACCTTTAGCATTTCCCAAAAAGCGGCTTTTTCGGCGGACACGGAGGGAGCGGCATCTGTAATATAGCCTTGACTTTGCAGGCGATCGAGCAGATAGAATATTTCGACAAAAGAGAGTCTATCTTGCAGAGTCTCTATAATTTCTTCTAAGGTGTGTTTACCGTCTAGAAGCGGTGCAAGCTGAATGTAGGCATCTCCCCGTAACAAAAAATGGTCTTTTTCGGTAAGTAAAAATACGCCTTCAGAAGGGACTATTTCGCAGCGAAAACAGGGCTTAAACCTCGGCAGACGCATCATTGTTTAAATAACTATTGTTTAAATAACTCATGTCAGAGATTAGTGCAAATTTTTTATATTTTATTTCCGCCAAAAAACTATCTCTTCTTTCGTGCTTTAGGCTCTAGGGGCGCATAGCCATGCGCCCCTATGGAGAAGGCATATCTGGTAGGAGTAAGTCAGGGCTAATTTTACGCGCGATCGCTAATTCAAAAAATATGTCTTGAGAATTAGCGTTTTAAAACACCAGATTCGATCTTCAACATACTCTGAGAATTCCGTACAATCCGTCTTGCTTGGCATAGCCATAGAGCTGTTCCTCGCTTAAATCCCCCGTTGTTAAACTTTCTGGCAGGGGAGGAAGGGCTAAAAAACCCTCTTCCGAGTCAGGGGCATCTACATATTTGAGGATAGTCTGGCAAGCTTCTGCTAGCTTTTCAGGTGAGCGAGAGTTGGCGATTTCACTAATTGTTTGTCTCGGATCTTTGTTCAGTTTTCGCAGAAAGTCTTTATTGTCGTGTTTCCAAGCATGAGCAAAAACCCGTGCCCAGGCATCTCGCAACTCTGGCGGACAAGGAGTGTTTATCATTATTTTTCTCTTTTCATGCGTAGGTCGTGCAAAATTTTTAGGCCATTCAAGTATGTCTCATAATTCCGTACAACTCGCTTTGATTGGCATAAGCATAGAGTTGTTCTTCGCTCAATCCTTCTAATCCCTCTGGTAGAGTCGGCAGCGATATGAAACCATACTCGCAGTAGTCGTCATTTACATATTCGAGAATCGTCGCACATGACCCTAGTATACTTTCAGGTTTACCAGAGTTTACAACATCACCAATTGTTTGCCTTGGATCTTTCCTCAGTTGGTGCAGAAATTCCTTATTATCCTTATGCCAAGCATGACCAAAAAGACGGTTCCATGCTTCAGCTAAGTCTGGAGGATACAGGGGTTTGTCCATAATTTACCTCTCAGCTAATGGTCAAATAGAGCACTTGTCGATAAAACCTATCGGCTGATGACAGCCTAGTACGGAAATATCTTTAAGTCAAGATACAATTTACATAAATTTACGCCAACTGCACGTTATGAATCCGGAAATAAATTTCCGGGCTGGCTATAGAGCGGAGCGAGAATGCTACAAGATATCCGATTTAAGTGAATCTCATAAGCCCAAATAATCCACCTTGATTGGCATATCCATAGAGTTGGTCATCGCTTAAAGTATCTAGCTCCTCCGGTAGATTGGGAAGCGGGAGAAAACCCTCTTCTGAATCTGGCGAATTTATATGCTCGATGATAGTCGCACAAGCTCCGCTCAGTTTTTGAGGATTTCCAGAGTTTACTACATTATTGATTGTTTGTTTTGGATATTTTCTCAATTGCCGCAAAAACTCTCCATTTTTCCAAGCATAGGCTATGACCTTGACCCACGCAGCCTGTAGGTCTGACGGGTACAGACTCTTAGTCATAATTTACCTCTCTTTAGGTGTTGGTGTTGCGAAATAGTTAGACAGACTATTTTGCGCTAAAAGCTTGTCCTCCTAAATTTATTAAGGAAAAATATTTGTGTCAAGAGGTTTTATTAAAAGTTTATACAAGTATTTTTTCTTTACAAATATTTTCCATAGACCGCAACGCGGGCTTCAATTCATAGAATTGTAAATACAAATAAAAGGTTTTAAAGATAAACGGGAAAATTGTTGTATTTTTTACAAAAGTTTATAGCTTGACAGGACACTTACAACCTGGTAATTTTGATAAATCAAAGCCAAGCTCCGCTAAGCAACAAAGCTGTTAACTATCTTACAGTTTGCAAAACTGAGAAACGGCTAAAGCCAAAACCTCAAAAATAGAGTGCTGCAAAAAAGCTGTGACCATAGACTTAAACCAAACCCATATCGATCCTAACAATCCACAGTATCAAAATATGTTAGAGGATTTGCAGGGAAATATCCTCAAAAGTCACGAACGAGACTATTCAACCCATATTTTGATTAAATTCAAGTCAGACCCGGACGCAGTTAAAAAATGGATCGGCTACTTTACCGAAAAGTTTGTTATGTCCGCTAAGAAACAGTGGGACGATAATGCTAAGTTTAGAAGCAACTGTCAAGAAGTCGAAGGTTTGTTTGCCAACTTTTTTCTATCTTATAACGGTTATAAAGTGCTCGGCTTCGAGTTAGATGCCGGGGGAAGCGGCGAATTTCCCAGTCCGGCTTTTAAGGTGGGACTTCGGCAATTTAGGACAATTTTGTTCGACCCTCCAGTTGAAGAATGGGAAGAAGGTTTTCAAGATGAAATTCATGCTTTTATTCTCCTGGCTGATAACGATCGCGACAACCTGGAAAAACAGGCAAAACAAGTCATAGAAGAAGTTGGGCGCGTCGCAGAGATTGTTCATACAGAAGTAGGCATTGTCCTCAAAAATAAAAAAGGGCAGACTATTGAACATTTTGGGTTCAGAGATGGTGTCAGCCAGCCTCTATTTTTAAAAGAAGATATTGAGCTAGCCAAAGAACAAGGTACTGATTTGTGGGATGCTTCTGCACCTTTAGAATTAGTGCTTGTAAAAGATCCTTTCGGTGAGGGAGAGCATAGCTTTGGCAGCTATTGCGTCTACCGAAAGCTCGAACAAGATGTGCGAGGATTCAGAGAAGCAGAGAGAGAACTGGCTAAAAAGCTGCGATTGTCAGATCGAGATGTAGAAAGGGCCGGCGCTTTAGTTGTAGGGCGGTTCAGAGACGGAACCCCAGTGACGCTTTCTCCATCGGAACAAAATTCCGATACGGTTCCTAATAATTTCAATTATGATAGCGATCGCGACGGAATGAAATGTCCCTTTCACGCACACATCCGCAAAGCAAATCCGCGCGGCGACAAAAACGACAAATACCAAACCTTAGAAGAACACCGCCAGCGTCGAATTGTTCGTCGAGCAGTTAGCTATGGCGAGATGCCGAATGCACGGGATAACTCCCTGTCAAAACTCTCGCGATTTGAAAATCAACTGGAACATTTAAAAGAGTTGAAGGTTCAGCCAGCGTCAGGCGAAAAAGTAGGATTGCTGTTTCTATGTTTTCAGCGCGACATTTTCAACCAGTTTATGTTTATGCAAAAAAACTGGGCGAATAATCAGCATTTTGTCAACTATACAACAGGCTTGGACGGCATTGCAGGTCAAGGAAAAAAACAAATTGAAGGGCAAGCGTGGCCGAAAGAGTGGGGGAAGGACGAGAAAGTACCGTTCGATTTTTATAATTTTGTCACGATGAAAGGAGGCGAATTCTTTTTTGCTCCTAGCATTAGTTTTCTGAAAAATATTTCAGCGCTCGCCGTGAAATAAAACACGCGATTATATAGCCTTTCGAGCTCTCATATGAGGTACTCATGGGCATAGGGCATAGGCCTCCGTGGGCATAGGGCATACCTCACTTTTTTGAGAACCGCTATACCAAATCCGGCTTAAATATCCCCTTTAGGGGTAAAGCCGGGATACGGACAAAATAGGACAGGATGTAAAGAAATGTAATGAAGCCGCCACTCCCAGGCAGATTTATTGAAGCAAGCAGAACAAGTAAAAAGCTTGCATAACATACAATAGAAGGTAAGCTTGACACTCAAGCGGGCTAAAGCCACTGAGATTCTGCTGACAGAATAACTTTAGTTATTACTAAAGTTTAATTCTCGCTACGGTGGTCAAATACCGTCTACTTAGTCACCCAAATCAAGTTTAGGTTTCTAGCTACTTTTGTCGTTTTAACGTTTTCTGAACCATCACGCTTGCCAAAATGCGGTACGCTCAACAACCTGCTATTGCTTGCCCTTTACTGTCATACTGTCATCAAGCTTGCACTTGACCGTTGTTTCCAGGGGCGGGAATTTCTCGCCTTCTAGGATGTCTCAACACGTAGATGCTCGTTCTTACTCACTTCTCGAACATAATACAATATTTCAACCAAAATAGAAACAAAGAAAAACACGGGGACTGAAGTCCCCGCGTCGCTTACCTCTCAGGGCTGAAGCCGCTGAGTTTCCCGCATCCGGTATGAATTTTTATGAATACGAGCTGTCCCAAACCCAAATGTAAAGAGATGTAACAATCCCGTCATCCCCGAAATCACTCCGACTCCCACAGGACTTACGCAAGCACGCTATATGTCAATACGGTTCAGTTAACGCTGTCCGACGAATTTAACCTCACGATTTTATGGGAAATACAGGCATCTTTTAGAAGTCAGATTGCTCTTAACTGAACCGTATTGCGCTATATATAGCGTACTTGCGTAAGTTCTGACCAATCTACTTATTTAGGGTCTAAGTATAGATGACTCAAAGTATCTGTCACTTGTCAATGCAGCAATTCCTCTAATTTTTGCTGGTTCCACAAATACTGATAAAGCCCTGTTTGCCCTACCAATTCAAGGTGAGTGCCACTCTGAACTATTTCTCCTCTCTCCATCACAAAAATGCGATCGGCACTGGCCGCTGCTGACATTTGATGGGAGATAAAAATTACCGTTTTGCGATCGGTTCCCGTTGCCAAGTTTCGCAAAATGTCGGTAGCAGTTTGATTGTCAACGCTGGAAAGAGCATCATCCAAAATTAACACCGGGGCGTCAACTAACAAAGCGCGAGCAAGTGCTGTCCGCTGCCGCTGTCCGCCGGATAAAGTAATGCCGCGCTCGCCGACAACTGTTTTGTACTGTTGCGGGAAGTTGAGGATTTCGGCGTGAATTTGCGCTTGTTTTGCTGCGACTTCAATCTCCGGCTGTTCCGCTAAAGGGTTTCCGTAGCGGATGTTATTCTTGATGGTAGTGCCGAACAGAAAACTTTCTTGCGGAACGTAGGCGATCGCCCCGCGCAATTCGCTCAATTTTACCTCAGTAATATCCTGTCCGTCTAAAAATAACTCGCCCGGATCGATATCTAGCAAGCGTGGCAGTGCATTAGCTAAAGTTGATTTTCCCGATCCGATCGCCCCAACAATTGCGACAGTTTCGCCCGGTTTTATGGTAAAATCAACATTTTTAAGCGCGGGTGTCTTAGCACCCGGATAAGTATAATTTAGATGGCGAGCCACAATTTCTCCTTTGACTGGAGTTGCCAGTTCAACTGCATCGGCAGTATCCTTAATTTGCGGTTCCACAGTCAGAATTGATTCGATGCGATCGACACTCACTTCTCCCCGCTGGTAAGCCGTAATTGTGAAACCCAACAGCGCCGTCGGAAACACCAAGCGCTCGACATAAATCAGCAACGCCACAAAATCGCCAATGCTAATTTGACCATTAGCAATTGCCCCGCCACCAGCAGAAAGCAGCACCAACAAACTGATGCTTGCCAAACCGCCCAGCAGCGGAAAAATAAAGTTTCTAGTTTTTGCTAATTCCAAATTTGCTGATAGCAACTGCGCGTTGGAATTGCGAAAAGCTCGGCGTTCGTTTTCTTCTTGAGCGTAGATTTTTATTACGGACATCCCGCTCATATCTTCCTGAATTAAATCGCTCATCGCCGACAATTCCTCTTGCACGGCTAACTGTTGGATGCGAAGTTTGTCGCTAAATAACTGTACCAAAACCAGCATTAAAGGATAAACTGCGATCGCAAACAGCGTCAACCTTACATTAATCCCCAGCATCACCGGCAAAGTCAAAGCATAGGCAAATGCCGTATTCGCCAAACTGAGTACCGCAAACCCCACCAAGCGCCGAATATTGTCCAAATCGGAAGTAGCGCGGTTAATTAAATCCCCTACCGTATTGGCGGCAAAATAAGACGGTTCTAATGTTAATAAATGGTTAAATATTTGCTGTTTGAGGTCAAATTCGACTTGACGCCCGACGCCAAACAGCAAAATCCGCGACGCCATCCGAATCACCCACATAATTGAGGCGAGAATCAGAATTAGTGCCACGAAGTTGAAAACTTGGTCAAATTTAGTCGCATATTGGAGAGTGTCAACTGCATTCCGAATCAGCAGGGGAATGTAAACGCCCACAGCATTGACAACCAATAGCGAAAAAATGCCCCAGAATGTTGGTTTCCAGTGCGGGCGCATATAAGAGCCGAGTTTTTGCAGTCGAGAATAACGAGCCATAGGAAGAAGGAAGAAGGAAGAAGGTTCGGCAGCGGATTTTGTAACGGATGTAACGGATGGATGCTGAAGGAAGAAGGAAGAAGGAAGAAGGAAGAAGGAAGAAGGAAGAAGGAAGAAGGAAGAAGGAAGAAGGAAGAAGGAAGGCGCAATCTTCAGCTCATGTTTCAGCAATTAAGAACGTCATCATCGTCGGGCGTGGTTGCTATAGAAGGTAGAAGTTTGAAAAAAAAAATAGAAGCTCTATCGAAAGGTAGATGACCGAAAACACCAGTTAAGAAATTTTTAATAAAAATTCTGCTTTGGGAGGACGCGCCATCAAAATTAGGTTTTGGCCTCAACCAAAACCTAATTATATCGATATGTAACAAACCACATTATATCTGTGGCGACACGAGATATGTGGGGACACGGCATTGCCCTGTCCTTAGCCACCCGGAACGAGCTCGCCCAAATCTCCCATCCGTCCCCCCAATCCCCCACACGGTTGAGGCGCGCTACAATCAAAAATCGATCAACTTAGCACTCAGACTCAGAGAGTGCTAAATTTGCTAATGTAAGCGATTGGAGACAAACATGACCAAAATAGTTGCATTTAGCGACAAATCTCGGCGGGCACTAGAACGCGGCGTCAATCAACTCGCCGATGCTGTCCGCATCACCTTGGGCCCGAAAGGCCGGAATGTCCTATTGGAAAAGAAATACGGCGCTCCCCAAATAGTTAACGACGGTATCACCGTTGCTAGGGATATCGAACTCGAAGACCCCCTGGAAAATGCCGGCGCTCGCTTAATTCAAGAAGTCGCCTCCAAAACTAAAGATATCGCAGGCGACGGCACAACAACCGCAACGGTTATCGCTCAATCCCTCATTCGCGAAGGTTTGAAGAATGTCGCTGCAGGCGCAAACCCAGTCGCGCTGCGCCGGGGTATTGAAAAAACGATCGCCCACTTGGTGCTGGAAATCGAGAAATTGGCGAAACCAGTCGAAGGAAGCGCCATTGCTCAAGTCGCCACTGTCTCCGCCGGTAACGACGAAGAAGTCGGCGCCATGATTGCCCAAGCAATGGAAAAAGTCACGAAAGACGGCGTAATTACTGTAGAAGAGTCGAAATCTCTGACAACAGAATTGGAAGTTGTCGAAGGGATGCAGTACGATCGCGGATATCTTTCTCCGTATTTCGTCACTAACACCGATCGCATGGAAGTTGAGTACGAAAACGCTCGCATCCTGATTACCGACAAAAAAATTAGCTCGATTCAAGAACTAATTCCAGTTCTCGAAAAAATCGCCCGCACCGGTCAACCGCTGCTAATTATCGCCGAAGATATTGAAGGCGAAGCTTTGGCAACTCTGGTAGTCAACAAAGCCCGCGGCGTATTGAACATCGCAGCAACCAAATCTCCTGGTTTTGGCGATCGACGCAAAGCTATGCTTCAAGATATCGCCGTGCTCACCGGCGGTCAACTGATTTCTGAAGAAGTCGGACTCAGCATCGATACCGCAACCCTAGAAATGCTCGGTACCGCCCGCAAAATTACGATCGACAAAGAAAACACGATCATTGTTGCAGGCGAAGAACACAAAGCTGACGTGCTAAAACGGATCGAGCAAATCCGCAAGCAGCTAGAAGCGACGGATTCCGACTACGACAAGGAAAAGCTAACCGAACGCATCGCCAAACTCGCCGGCGGCATCGCTGTAATTAAAGTCGGCGCAGCTACCGAAACCGAGCTCAAAGACCGTAAACTGCGTATTGAAGACGCTTTGAACGCTACGAAAGCTGCTGTGGAAGAAGGTATCGTTGCCGGAGGTGGGACGACGCTAATTCACCTGATTACAAAAATAGATGCGATCAGAAATACTTTAGACACCGAAGAACAAGTAGGCGCTGACTTGGTGAAGAAAGCTTTGGAATCACCTTTGCGTCAAATCGCTGATAATGCCGGTGTTGAAGGTTCGATCGTCATCGAACGAGTGCGGGCTAGCGAGTTCAACGTTGGCTACAACGCTCTTACCGACGTGTACGAAGATATGATTGCCGCCGGGATTATTGACCCGGCTAAGGTGGTGCGATCGGCTTTGCAAAATGCCGGTTCCATTGCTGGTATGGTATTGACCACTGAAGCTGTGATT
Organism: Microcoleus sp. B13-B6; assembly: GCF_036705405.1. NCBI lineage: Bacteria > Bacillati > Cyanobacteriota > Cyanophyceae > Oscillatoriales > Microcoleaceae > Microcoleus > Microcoleus sp. B13-B6. The sequence continues at coordinate 3,912 of NZ_JAUBUJ010000065.1, read as the reverse complement.
GTCGAAAAACCCGAGAAGAAAAAAGCCGGCGGCGACATGGGCGACATGGGCGGCATGGGCGGCATGGGCGGCATGGGCGGCATGGGCGGCATGGGTGGCATGGGTGGCATGGGCGGCATGGGCATGATGTAGTCTTCAGCCATTAGTTTGTAGTCTGTAGGGTGCGCCGCACCATGCGTGTAAACAAGCGCGTCTTATGTACTACCCGTCTACTGTTTGACGATTAAGGCAGCTTATCCCCCCGGCATCCCCTGATAGTCCGGGGGGATTTTTCATTCTCTTGTAGGGGCAATCCCCCCGTGGCAGCCCCAATCCCACCCAAGGGCTAACAAATCGTGGAGGGGTCGGGTCGGCATTCTTGGCACGACAAGAGTCAAAAGGCTGGTTTTCCTGAGAATGAAACAGCCCTGCCCTGATAGTCCGGGGGGACTTGAAGCTATCAAAGTTTCCTTCTTAAGGGAGATGCAATGGGGCTCGGCATTAAGCTATAAGCGATAGTTCTCAGGGATTTTAAGCTGAAGTTGCCACCTCTGCAGTACGCGCCCTCTGGGTCAACTAAAATCCTTCCCAGAAACCGCGTCTCCCCCTCTCCCCCGATCCTTTAAGACGAGGGAGTTACATTGTTGCTGTGCAAGTCTTGAGGAGATTGAAACAGAGTTTCGAGATAAACTCTCGCAGCTTGGCGATAACTGCGCGAAGCTTCAGGCGTACCGCTATCGGCATTCTGCAACAAAAACAGCGACAGGGCCGCGCAAAATACTCGGTCTAGATCCCATTCGGGATGGGTTTCCAGGTAAGTTTTGAGAGAATCGTGCAGCGTTTCGGGAATTTCAGCAAAAATACTGACTGTTGGGTTCATCATTTTTTTTAGTCTCGCTAATAAATTGAAAACAGAACCCCCCCTTCGGCCGGATACAGGTGCAGGCACAGCCGAAATCAGAGCGCTTTTTTTTAGGTCGGTCGCATCATTGTGCGCTATGAGGGGGTGGGTTTGTCAATGTTGCGAAATATTACAAACTCCTTTAGATAAAAAAAAAGTCTACCAAATAATCAGCTTTTTAGGGCATTTTTTGTTACATATCTTTATGTGTCGGGGGGTTTATGAGGAATTAGGCAGCAAGTTAAGGAAATCCCCAATTCCGCAGCAAGATGCTACCGTGCCGTTAATTTCTGTGGAAAACTTTGTCGAATCTGTGGAAAACCTCAGACTTGCCTGGGGAAACGCTGTGGAATGTTTAGGGAAAAGTCAGGGAAAAAATAAGAATTGCAAAGGGCATGGGGCATGGGGCATGGGGGCATGGGGCATGGGGCATGGGGCATGGGGCATTGTTGACTGTTGACTGTTGACTGTTGACTGTTGATTAATGTTATTGGTTATTTGTTATTAGCCACTGCAAAGGATTAACAACTGACAACTGACAACAGTCAACTGACAACAGTCAACAGTCAACTTCCTAAGTGCCACTCTGCCGCTTTTTGGCGGATGGTTGCCAATTCTGGCGGCGGCATTTTGTCGAGATTGGCTAAGATAAAGCTCATGCGACCGATCGACTGAAGTTTGTCCCGGTGGCGCGCTAGGAAATCCCAGTAGAAGAAGTTGAAGGGACAGGCATTTTCGCCCGATCGCACTGTGCGATCGAATTTGCACCCCCGACAATAATCGCTCATTTTATTAATGTAATTGGCAGAAGCAGCATAGGGCTTCGAGGCCAACACACCGCCGTCAGCAAACAAACCCATGCCCAGCACATTAGTCTGCATTACCCAGTCATAGGCATCCACAAACGCACTGTGGAACCATTTTTCTAGCTCCTGGGGCGAGATTCCCGCAATTAGACCAAAATTGCTCAAAATCATCAACCGCTGGATATGGTGCGCGTAACCGCTGCCTTCGACTTGAGTTAAAACTTGGCACAAACAGTTCATATCTGTTTTACTAGCGTCCCAAAAAAACTCCGGCAGTGGCTGAGTGTGGTTGAACCAATTCTTCTCAAAATAATCAGCATCCACGTAAAAATACATACCGCGAATGTATTCTCGCCAGCCCAGAATTTGGCGGATAAAACCTTCGACGCCGTTTAAATTTAAGTTTTTTTCGAGGTAGGCTGTTTCCGCCGCTTGAATAACTTCTAAAGGATGCAGCAAGCCAATATTGAGATACGGAGAAATTAGGGAATGCCACATTGTTTCCTCCCCCGTTACCATCGCGTCTTGATAAGGGCCAAAAGTGGGGAGACCCTGTTCGATGAAATTATCTAATACTTGCAATGCTTGCTCTCGTGTAACCCCCCAGCGAAAAGGTTCAATACTTCCGTAAGTTGGGAAAGATAGAGATTTAACTTGTGCGATAACTTCTTGAGTTATGGCGTCCGGTTCAAACCAGAGAGGTTTGGGGGTATCCAGTTTTCCTTTTGGTGGCTGACGATTTTCTTTGTCAAAATTCCACTTTCCTCCGACAGGTTTATTGCCATCCATTAAAATTTGGAAACGCTGGCGGCTGGCTCGATAGAAGTCTTCCATTAACAAACGTTTGCGGCTTGACGCCCAATCTTTGAATTCTGTTTGTGTCCAGAGGAATTGATTGTTGGGAATTAGGGTTATTTTACAGGGCAGTTGCAAATTTTGAACGAGCTGTAAAAAAGGTCGATCGTTCGGAGCCATCACCCGCACTTCGGTGATATTCTGAGCTTGTATCCAAGCTTTGAGAGGTGCTTCAAAGTCCTCCGATTTTGTGTAAGTAACTTGCCATCCACCGACGAGCAATTCTTCAGCCAAGTGCCGCATGGCCGACCAAATTAATACTAATTTTTGTTGGTGGTAGCGCCGGTGTTGAACGTGCTGCCAAGATTCAATTAAAATTATCGGTAGGGAGGGTTTATCATCTGTGCGGTTGAGGGCAGCTTGGTTCTGCCATAGTTGATCGCCTAATATCCAAACGCCAACAGTCATTTTACTTTTTTTTAGTGAAACTTATTTTTTACTTTTTATGAGGTCGGGCGGTCTAGTCAAGAAACTGAATTGATTGACAACTCACAACTCATATGTTTTCAGGTTATCCTGAAAACTTACTAGAGCATAACATTGATTTCCAAAGATAGGGACACCGGCCAGCAAATTGAAATTTTATCTCTGTGTATCCTTCGGATATTAATAACTTGGTCAGCGTCTCTACTGAAAAAAATTTAATGTGACCGTTATCCCAAAGAACGGTAAAATGTTGATCTAGTTTGCCATAAACAGCTAAAGCCAGATTTTTTAAATAGCCGTGATAGGGGGTGGAAATAATTAATGTTCCTCCAGGAATGAGGCATTTTTTTGCAGTTCTTGCTAGTTCTTTAGGATAAAGCAAGTGTTCGATTACTTCAATAGCTAAGACAACATCAAATGAGTTCAGAATATCGGTATCTGGAAGGTCGTAAATATCTGCTTGGATAAACTGACACTCTGGGAAACTTTGACGGGAGATGGCAATTCCGGGTGCAGAAGTGTCAACGCCGACAACTTCGCAGCCGTGCTCTGCGATAACGTGACTGAGGCTGCCATTGCCACAGCCGAGATCCAAAACTCGGAGTTTTGTCTTGCTGGTCTGCTGAAGTGTCGCCAGCATTTCTAAAAGGGGAGTAATCCCTAGGACGGGCTTTTCTTAGACATTTTCCTTATAAATCAGACAATTGGTGTAGACTGGAATAATTCACCTAACCAAACCCAGATATGTCCACATATGTACCACCAAGAATCGCTATTCAACGACTCGGAGTATGTTCAAAAACACGCTTAGCGGTGGGAAAAAGAAGGGAAAATCAAAGCGTACAGAACACCATCAGGACAGCGACGATACGACGGAGACTCAGTTGTCAATATTCCATCTACTAAACCAACCATCCTCTACGCCAGAGTTAGCAGTCGAAGTCA
>NZ_JAUBUJ010000064.1:0-50682 GCF_036705405.1 Microcoleus sp. B13-B6 | reverse complement strand
GGCTGCAATGAATGATGAATACATGATGCTTCTTCTCAAATCCTTTTGTCAAGGCTGATTGAGATGCTCTTACCCTGGATCGGGTCTCAGGAGTGTATAACGGCATCCAGCTAATTTTTTAGAGGTGCGAGATGTTTGGGAACTTCTAAAAAAAAGCGCCGTCACGGTATCCAAATTCGTTATTTCATAAAAAGTAGGAGTCCAAATGAACGAAGTATCTGAGAAACCAATTTATAGAGTTCTTAATCTATTGTCGCTGCTAGCGCTGGCATACTATGCAGCTACTTCCATCAATTATATTTTCGAGAGTGACGCTCAAATCTACAGGTACGATAGCCAGAGCAATTCCAACGCGTCACCAGCCCAACTAGCAGCACACCGCTAGGAATAAATAGTAGAGATTTTCTCTCAATTAATGCCGAATTAAATTTCGGAAAATTTGCTAATCGTTAACGATCAGCTCGAAGTTAACAACAATTAGTAAAAAACTATGGGCTAAAAAGTAAATAGTTTCACTCAGAGGTATTAGCGCTCGAATGGGGAGCACATCAATGAAAGCAGCCAACCTAGAAATTGGAGTTGGGAGGCAGGAGGCAGGAGGAAATAGGAAGAAAGAAGGAGCCAGAAGAAGTGTTTTTACAAATATTGAGATGATCCCATCGGATGTACTACAAAAATTAACTGTTTAATGGGTTCTCAAAAGAGACCAGAGTGATGAAAGGATGGGTAAGCATTTTCATCAGTAAAAGCATTAATAGCTTTATTAATCCCTTCATCAAGAACATTTGAAGGTGGATATGCTTGAGAAGGGAAAATCGCTTTGATTTTTGCCCAAGACAACTCTATCGGAGATAAATCCGGCGAGTATCGAGGTAAAAATTTTACCTTTGCTCCGATAGATACCATCAAAAAATTGACGGCTTCAGCATTATAAATAGGTAAATTATCCATACCTACAATTGCGCCAACCCATAACTGGAGCAGGAGTCGCCAGCAGCCCAAAATTTTAGATGCTAGTTCCAGTTCCCAGATTCATCTGTGGACTAAATCTAAAATCTAAAATCTAAAATCTAAAATCTAAAATATAGTGACAGTACCGTCACAAATCTACCGGCCAACCGTTCATCCCAACTTCACCAAAAGAAGATCGCTGCATTGTCGGATTTGGCGGATGGATGCGGCTCATGGTTGAAATGACGGAGAGGGGTTGAAAAACTGGGTTTTTTAGCCAAAATCCTACATTGATCGTGAGGGATTTGGCGGGAAACATCAAGGTGATGAGGCTCAAAAGTCCGTCAGGGACTGTGTTGGGATGCACTTGTGATTGAATCCGGCCTCCAGCGTGCGCCGACTTGCTTTCAAAGCCAGCTAAAAAATTTTGATTTCTGGGGAACTATTGGCGAAAATCAAAAGTCAAGTCAACAACAGTGTACTTAAAAGAAGTCGCAGCTCAGTTCCAGCCCCATTGCGGGCGATCGAACTCTCCGGCGATGACAGTGCCCGCGGGCCCGGTGCAACTTCTCAATCTTGAGAGCATACTCCGATTAAAAATGGTCTCTGTGTATCTTCCGGGTATTGTTTTAATAATGACTAGCCACACAGACGGTCATTATGGTAAACTCGCAAACGTTTAAGTGGAATATTTTCGTGTTAGAAGAGGCAGTGGTGGAGTCGAGAGTCAAAAGCAGGAAACAACCGAGATTTGCTGCTCAACGAATACAGGATTCAACTCGCGCTCCCAGGCTCGCTGCTGACAATTTAAATTACATGACAGCTTATAGCAGCCGGGTCAATTAGGGTCTCAACCGATGTCCGGTTTCCTTTATTGAATCCCTTTGGAGGGAAAAGTGTATTGTAGTAAAATGATTAATCTTTTAGGAGGAGTGTAAATGACACAGGTAACAAATCCAACAACACCAGCAAGTTCACTATCTGGAGGTCTCGGTGGCGGTGGCTTTACCGTTATCGGCACCCAAGGCGATAACAGGTTGAACGGCGGTCCCGGCAGCGATGCCATCCAGACTTTTCTGGGCAATGATGTCATCGGCGGTGGCGGTGGCAACGACCTGATTCTATCGGGCGGCGGCAATGACAGTGTCGGCGGCGGCGACGGGGATGACAGGACCGCTTCTGGTTCCGGCGCCGATGTGGTCGCTGGTGGCGGCGGCGCCGATGCCATCTTTGCCGGTAAAGGTGATGACCTGGTAGACGGCGGCGAGGGCGATGACTTGATTTCTGGCGACAGAGCCAACGACACCGTACTCGGCGGAGGTGGCAACGATACAGTCTTTGGCGGCCAAAACAACGATGTTGTCAGTGGTGGCGATGGCAACGACAGTCTGTACGGCGGTAAAGACAACGATACTGTCAATGGCGGCGCTGGCAATGACTTTATCTCTGGCGACAGAGGAAATGATGTGCTTACGGGCGGTTCTGGCAACGATACGTTCTCCTTCGTGACTGGTGTTGGTGGCGAGTTCGGCCTAGACACGATCACTGACTTTACGCCAGGCGAAGATAAGATCCGCTTGAAATCGGGTGGTGTGTTTAACAGTTTAGGCAGCAGCGTCGATTCCACTGAGTTTGTCGTGGTTTCTGGTTTCAACGAAAATACTCCAGGAGCAGCCACGACGAACAAGTTGGTCTACGACCCAACAAGCGGTAAGTTGTTCTTCAACGGCACCAGCGGAGTGCTAACTGTTGCTCAGTTGCAGCCTGGCCTGCAGCTTAATGCCTCGAATCCCTCGACCTACTTCGAGTTGTTCTAAAACAACTGGCAGTTGTGGGGCGGCACCGGATAAGATTCGGGGCTGTTCTCACAAAGCCGGTAGTTTTAAAGGATTTCAACCTCACTCTGCCACAAGCGGGGTGAGGTTGAAATATTCAATGCAGGAACTACAGCAGGGGTAGTTAAAAAAAATCATCGACAGTTATTGATAAAATTAATCGATCGCCCGATGGGGAAAAATATAAATCAATACGCTTGGGTTAAGGTCGATCCCCCCGGCGCCTAGGGCGGGCACGGGGGCACCGCCCCTACAAGGGGGAGGCACGGGGGCATCGCCCCGGCGCCTAGGGCGGGCACGGGGGCACCGCCCCTACAAAGGGGAGGCACGGGGGTGGGACAAGAACTTACTATTGCGTCGCCCAACAACCAGGGATGCTGCAAGGGATCTCGCCCGGAATAAATATTTTTAACCCAAGCGTATTGAAATATAAATACAAAGTTTTTAAATTACACTTTCTAGGTTTTACTGAAGCGGTAAAGAAACCGCAACTGCACCGCGAGCAATGAGCACTGAAGAATATATCCGGCAAGCCCAAATTTATTTGAACCGGGGGAAGTTAACTGAGGCGATCGAGTTTTGCAAACAGGCGATCGAACTTCAACCGTTTTCGCCCACGGCTTACACGACTTTAGGCGAAATTCTCGAAGCTCAAGGCGATCCGACGGCGGCAAGAGACGCTTTTGTGCAAGCTTTGGAGATTTCGCCGCAGTTTTTTCTGGCTCATGCTTATTTGGGTCAACTTTACAGCGACTATGCGTGGCTGGATGAGGCGGTTTTTCACTACCGACAAGCTCTGGATTTGAAACCAGATTGGGCAGAAGTTCATTATAACTTGGGAAATGTTTTTCACAAGCAGGGTAATTTGTTGGGGGCGATCGACTGTTACCGAAATGCGATCGCCCAAAAACCGGATTATCTTGATGCTTTATACAATCTGGCTGTGGTTTTAGATGAAAATAGTCAGCTCGAAGCGGCAATGGATACCTACCGACAGGTGATTGCCGTGGCGCCGGATTACGTGAAAGCTTACAGCAATCTGGGTGTGATTTTGCTAAAGGACGATCGCGCGGCTGAGGCGATCGAAGTTTACCAGCGGGCGATCGAGATTAAGCCGGATTGGGCGACGCTGCACAATAATTTGGGTCAAGCCTTCCTGGACAAAAGTCCCGATCGGGCGATCGCATCTTACCTCACAGCTATTGAGTTGGAGCCGGACATGGTTTTGGCTCACTACAATCTGGGGAAAGCGTGGCAATTACAGGGGGAACATTCGGCGGCGCTTGCTTGTTTCGATCGCGCGATCGAGATTAATTCCGACTATATTTCAGGCTATACAGACGCCGGGTTTTCTTTGATGGTTTTGGGCAAAATTGCTGAAGCCATGCCTTATTTTCAGCGGGCGATAGCTCTGAAGCCTGATTTTGTTGAAGCTTACTGCCGCTTAGGAGACAGGCGCAGAGTGGCGGCGGTAGATGATGATGAATTGTCAAGGGCGATCGCTGCGTGCGATCGATTTCTCACAGCATTGATGGGAAGTTCGGCAACGGATTTTGTAGCGGATGTAACGGATGTAACGGATGTCACGGATGTCACGGATTTAACTGATTTAAAAGTAAATAAAAAAGATGGTGTGGCTAGATATTTGTCAAGTGCAGCTTGCGAATTACCTGTTGCTGAAATTTGCGATTATTTAGCAGAAATATACCTGCATTTGGGAAATGCTTTAACAGAGTACGGCGGGCACGAATCTGCCGCCGCTTATTATCAAAAAGCTTTGCAAATTCAACCACAGAATGCAGAGATTTACTGGCGGGTGGGAAATTCCTTAGCCCAGCAAAAGCGGTTCGTTGCAGCAATTGCAGTTTACCGCATGGCTTTGACGATTCAACCTGCTTTACCGCAGGTTTATTTTGAGTTGGCTAAACTGCTGGAAAAAGAGGGGCGCTGGGAACGGGCGCTCGATTATTATCAAAAAGTTTTAGAGTTGCAATTGCACGGGTATGGGGAGCAGAAAAAGTGGAAAAAACAGAGCTTTATCTGGCCTGATAGCACTTCTATAAAACCTCCTCACGCTATTTATTTATCGAGCTGGGATTGGCTGGTTAATGCTAAGTTGGATTCAGAGAATTATGTGGAAATATTTTGGAAGCCTGCACCAGAAGCAAGTGCAGAAAATATTCCGAATTCCCAATTTGCGAGATCCAATTCCAAATTGGCAAATTCCGATTGTACCGGGTTAACTTGCGGGCTGTGTTTGCAGCGACTTTCTAAGTGGTTCGATCCGGTGCATTTGGGTTGGGGAGTTTGTCGTTTGTCCAACTCGCAACCGATACCTGTGGAGTCGCCCAAGACTTTTGTGGCTGCAATTCCTAACGGGCGAGTTTGGATTGTGCCACAGGAAAATTATTGGCTGATTTGCAAGGCGATAGCTGTAATTACTCCAGACAATTATTTGTTGGCTGATGTGTCGAGAGATTATCCGGGGTTTTTGCCGGGATGCGAAAAGCATGATGTTAGAAAACACAGCGTTTTTCAGTTAGAATCATTTCCAGCTTTAAAGCAAATTGACGGCAGGGTGGCGGTGCTTTCTGGTTTGTCGGGAAATGTCTATTTTCACTGGATGGTTGATGTTTTGCCGAGGATAGAATTGCTGCGGCTCAGCGGTAGGGATTTGGCGGAGATTGATTGGTTTTTGGTCAATAGTTGTCAGCACCAATTTCAGCGGGAAAGTCTGAGAATTCTGGGCATTCCCGAAGAGAAAGTCTTGGAGAGCGATCGCGTGCCTCATCTTCAAGCAACCGAGTTAATTGTGCCGTCTTTTGCGGGATATTTGGGCTGGGCTTCTGGGTGGGCGATGGATTTTTTGAGGCGGGAGTTTCTCAAGGGAATTATACCTAGTTCGAGCTATCCCAAACGCATTTATATCAGCCGCAGCAAAGCAAGATACCGACGAGTTTTGAACGAGGAAGATGTGGTTGAGGTGTTGGAGAAATTTGGGTTTGTTTCTCTTTTACCTGAGTCGATGTCTTTGGCAGAGCAAATTGCTCATTTTTTCCACGCTGAGGTAATAGTTGCCGCCCACGGCAGCGGCTTGACAAATACGATTTTTTGTAGCCAGGGAACTAAAGTAATTGAGTTGGTGTCGCCTCACTATATCAGCCATTATTACTGGGGAATCAGTCAATATTTGCAGTTGGAACATTACTTTTTAGCGGGCGAGGCTTTTGAATGCTATCCTATTAGACAGTTGATGTATCAGAATTCGCTGACTGAGGATATTTTAGTGAACTTGAGTTCGCTGAAAAAGATGGTTGAGGTGGTGGGTTTGGGTTAGTTGGTGTCTGGAGTAAGTTTAATTATGCCCTTGATTGAGAAGATGGAAAAGGCAGCGGTTGATTTGAGTCGGCAAGCAGAAGTTTATTTCGCCGAAGGAAAGTTGAATGAGGCAGTTGCGGCTTGCGAGTCAGCGTTGAAAATTGAACCGAATTTGGCGGCAGCGTGTCAGACGCTGGGAAAGGTGATGCAGGTTCGAGGTGAAATCGAGCAAGCTAAGCAGTGGTATGAAAGGGCGATCGATCGCAATCCAAATTTGCCGGAAGTTTATGCTAATCTCGGCATTTTGTATTCTCAAGAAAAACAGTGGGAAAAGGCGATCGCCAATTGTGAAAAAGCGATTTCTTTAGTACCGAATTTTGCTGCTGTTTACCGCCAGTTGGCGAGAATTTGGACGCAGTTAGAGAAGCGAGAAGAGGCGGCAGACTGTTGGTATCAAGCTTTTAATATTGAGCCGAATTGGGCAACGGCTGAGGAGTACGTCACTCTGGGAAATAGTTTTGTTGAATTGGGAAAGTGCGATCGCGCTATTAAATGTTATTCGCGCGCAATTAAGTTAAACCCGCAACTGGCAATAGCTTATCACAATTTGGGGGAAATGCTGGTTGGGGAGAAACGGTGGGATGAGGCGATCGCCAATTACCGACAAGCGATTGCCATCAATCCAATTTTTTTTGAATCTTACCACAGTTTGGGTAAAACTTGGGCGGAGCGAGGAGAATTGGATCGGGCGATCGCCTGTTACCGCAAAAGCCTCGAACTCAATCCCAACTACGCTCGTGCTTACGTGGGTTTAGGTAATGTTTTCGCGCAAAAACGCGACTTTGATGCAGCCATTAAATGTTACCGTCAGGCTCTGGAAATTAATGATAATTCCTACTGGACATACAATTGCTTAGGAGACGCTTTGGCTCAAAAACAACTGTGGCCCGAAGCTATTAGTTGCTACCGCAAAGCTATTGAAATAAATCCAAATATCCCTTGGTTTTATGTCAATTTGGGAATTGCCTTCACCTGCGAACAATCCTGGGATGAAGCTGTTAGCGCTTACCTGCACGCGGTTCAGATTGAGCCGAATTTGACGGGGATCAATCAGAGGTTGGGATATGTTTTGCGGAAGCGAAGCGAATCGGACTTAGACAGCACAATCCAAACTTATTGTCAAGGTATCGAGGTACTTGCAAGCGGGAAAATTTACCACAAATTGCTGGGAATTGAGTTAGATGGAGCAGAGTTTTATATAAATTTAGGCAATAGTTTAGCGAAACAGAAGCAGCTTGAAGGTGCGATCGTATTTTATAGCATGGCACTGCAAATTGAACCCAATGCTGCGGAAGTTGTCGCCCAACTCAATGATGTTCGGGCGAAACAACAGGAGTTATACGCACAAATTGCCACTTACCGTCGCCAAATAGAAATCGCTCCGAGCAATGCTCAGCCTTACAACGATTTAGGAAATATTTTACCGCAATTAGGGGAATTAGAAGAAGCAATTATTTGCCACCAAAAAGCGGCAGAATTGAGGAGTTGGCCTGAGTGTGCGGCGAAAAATTATCAATTTACCCAAGATTGGTTTACCCACAATATTCCTATTTGGAAATGGCATTTGCAGGAATTTACCGGAATTGCGGATTTTCAAGTTGTGGAAATCGGCAGTTTTCAGGGAATGTCGGCTTGCTGGCTGCTGGATAATATTTTAACTCATCCGACGGCAAAGATTACTTGTATTGATTTGTATTTCCAACAACATTTTAAAGGCAATATTGTTAAAACGGGAGCAGCAGATCGGGTAATTGAATTAGAAGGTTACTCTCAAGATTTGTTAGTGAATTTGACTTCGGAATATTACGATGTTGCTTACATTGACGGCTGTCACAAACCCACAAGTGCTCTGCAAGATGCGATTTTATCTTGGAGGTTGGTGAAAGTTGGGGGATTGATGATTTTTGACGATTACGAGTTCACTTTTCCCGACAGCCCGGAGCAAGATACTAAAATTGGGATAGATGTTTTTTTGGAGATGTTTGGAAGTCAGTTAGAAGTAGTACACAAAGGCTATCAACTGATTGTTAAAAAACTCGGCAATCAAAGTTTGGGCGCCGAGCAAACTCTGTTGTCTCTGGGTTGGGAAAAGTTGGGGGAGATAGCGGCGAATTCCGGTTATGTGGATGAGGCGATCGCCCGCTATCAAACAGCTATTAAAATTAAGTCGGGCAACTACTTAACTTACCACAATTTGGGTAAAGCTCTGCAAGAGAAAGAACTGTTTGACGAAGCTCGGGCAGCTTACCAACGGGCGATCGCACTCAACCCTAATTTTAGTTGGTCTTACCACTTTTTGGGGGAAACTTTGCAGGCGATGGAGGAACACGAGGAAGCCACTGTTGCTTACCGCAAAGCTATTGAGTTAAATCCCGATTTTTGTTGGACTTACAACAATTTAGGCGATGTGCTGATGGAGCTTTCTGAGTGGGAGGAAGCTGCTGTTGCTTACCGCAAGTTAGTTGAACTGAATCCCGATTTTTGTTGGTCTTACGACAGATTAGGTAAGGCTTTGATTGCATTGGAAAACTGGGAAGAAGCGGCGGCGGCTTACCGCAAAGCTATTGAATTAAATCCCGATGATTGTTGGTTGTACAATAGTTTGGGAGAAGTTCTGGAATTACAAGAAAATTGGCCCGAAGCAGCAGCGGCTTTTGGTGGTGCTATTGAGCTAGAATCCGATCATAGTTGGCTGTACAAAAAGTTAGGCGATGCACTGCGGAAGCAAGGGGAATTGGAAAGGGCGATCGCCATTTATGAAAAAGGTATCAATCTCGATCCAAAATCCTGTTGGTGTTACGAAGGATTGGGTTTGAGTTTAATGGCTAAACAGCAGTGGGAACCTGCAATCACTAATTTAGTTCAAGCCCTGCAAATTAAACCCGATTTGTTTGAAGTTTACGATAACATAGGTTATGCTCTGGAACAACAAGGAGAAGTCAATGAGAGCGATCGGGGAGAATACAGCAATCTAATCTTACCCTTAAGTATTCTCAAAAAATACTGTGGGTTTACAGAAGATTTGACCGTTGCAGCAGAATCCAATCCGCACCTCACCTGCATTGACATCCATCCTGCGAGTCAAATCAATTTATCTGATTCCAAAACAATCGACAGCAGCCGCAGATTTTGGGAACATCAAAGTCATTCCAGAAAAGCTTTTGTTGCCGTATTGCCAAACGGACGAGCTTGGGCAGATGTTGTGACTACCGCCGTCATTACTTCAGACAATAAACTTGTTACTGATATTTCAATGGGCTGTTCTGAATTGGTAATCACTTCCGACAAATTGCCTCCCGCTGAACACGTCGATGGAAATGTGGCTTTTTTATCGGCTCGCTGGGGTGGAGCCGCTTATTTTCATTGGATGTTTGATGTGATGACGCGATTTGACCTTTTGCAGCGGAGCGGATTGATAGAAACTATAGATAAGTTTGTTGTCAATGCCTCGGATTCTTCCTACCAAGCCGAAACTTTAGAGACTTTAGGAATTCCTCAAGATAAACTTTTAGAAAGTCGCTGCAATTTACACATTACAGCCGATAAATTAATAGTTCCGTCAATATTTTATGACGGAGCGGGAGCGGTTTCTAAATGGAAGTGTGAATATCTTAAACAGACATTTTTAAATGAAAAACCGCCACTAAACACAGACTATTCAGAGCGAATTTATATCACCCGCCAACAAGCATCCTATCGGCGAATCGTCAATGATGAAGAGGTAATTAAATACTTAGAAAAATTGGGGTTTCGCAGTGTTAAGTTGGAAACTATGTCGGTAGCGGAACAAGCATCGTGTTTAGCTGCTGCTAAAGTAGTTGTCGCACCTCACGGAGGGGGGTTGACTAATCTAGTTTTTTGCAGTCCGGGAACCAAGGTAATTGAGATTTTTTCTCCCCTTTACGTGCCGCATTGTTATTGGATGATTAGCAATTTGTGCGCTTTGGAACATTACTATTTACTTTGCGATTTGGTGGATGACCAAACTCAGAAATATCCGGGACATAAAGATATACGGGTGGATTTGAACTCGCTGGAAAAATTAATGAATCTTGCAGGAGTTTTGCATGGATAATGACTACCACAATCTGGGTAATTCTCTGCAAGAAAGCGGTCGGTTTAATGAGGCTGTTGCTGTTTACAAGCAAGCTATTGAATTAAATCCTAATTTTTCGTGGTCTTATCACAGTTTGGGCGATGTTTTGCTGAAACTTGAAAAATGGGAGGAAGCTGTCGCTGCTTACAAAAACGCTGTTGAGTTAAATCCCGATTTTTCTTGGTCTTATCACAATCTGGGCGATGCTTTGCTGAAACTTCGGCGATGGGAAGAAGCTGCTGCTGCTTACCGCTGCGAGATTGCACTCAACTCGGATTTTGCTTGGTCTTTTTGCAATTTAGGCGACGCTTTAACTCAACTCAAACAGTGGGATGAAGCTATCGCCGCGTATTTAAAAGCTATTGAAATTGACGGAGATTTGCCGGGAATTTACGAGAAGTTGGGATACGCTCTCGGACAAACAGAGTCGGATTTAAACTTAGTGTTAGAACAATCTCAATTGCAAATTACACGGGAAAATTGGGAGTTTTATTTGCACTTAGGAGAGAATTTAGCCAAGTACGATCGCCCAAAAAGCGCAATTATTATTTACCAAGCTCTCTTGACAGCTCTGCCTAATTATGGTAATGTTTCAGCGAAATTAGAGGAGTTGTTGCAGCAGCAAGAAAAGTGCAATAGCGCATTAGCCTCATCTCGCGCAACTATCGCCCAAAAACCCGATGATTGCTGGTCTTATTATAATTTAGGTGCTGTTCTGAGCCACCAAAAATATTGGGAGGAAGCGGCGGCGGCATTTTTTCAAGCAATAGAAATAAATCCCGATATTCCTTGGTGGTTTTATTACAATTTGTGGGAAGTTTTTGTTAAGCAAGACAAGCTAGATGAAGTTGAGAACTTTTGCCGCGAAGTTGTTGCAGCTAAACCGGAGGCTTTTTGGCCTTATCTGAATTTGGGCGAAGCTTTGACGAGGCAAGGTAAAATTGCTGAGGCGATTAGCTGTTATCAAACTGTTAGTTTTAAACAAAGTTTTGCATCTATTATCAGTAAGAGAACAGGCAAGATGCCTGTTCCACAAGCAGATACAGGCAAGATGCCTGTTCCACAAGCAGATACAGGCATCTTGCCTGTTCCACAAGCAGATACAGGCATCTTGCCTGTTCCACAAAATTGGAACTTAAAAGCCGTTAAAGTTCCTAACTTTATAATTATTGGTTCTCAGCGGTGCGGCACGACTTCTCTGTATACTTATTTAGCTCAACACCCGCGAATTTTGACTCCGATTAAAAAGGAGATGGATTTTTTCTCGTGGCACTTTGACAGAGGGATTGATTGGTATTTGGCTCATTTTCCCCCAATGCCTTCGGGAGAGGAATTTGTGACGGGCGAAGCAAGTCCGAGCTATTTTGACTATCGGGAAGCACCGGAACGTCTCTACACCGCGTTTCCAGAGGCTAAGCTGATTGTACTGTTACGAAATCCGGTCGATCGGGCGATTTCTCAATTTTACCGCTTGACTGACTTAAATTGGGAAGCGCGATCGCTCGATCGAGTAATTAGCGATGAAATTGAACGGTTGAGTCAAAATCCAGAATACATCATCGGCGAGGAACCGGGGAATTATTTAGCTCGCGGTAGGTACATAGAATTTATCAAAAACTGGCGGACTTTCTTTCCCCAAGAACAGTTGTTAATTTTGAAAAGCGAAGATTTTTATGCAGGTGCGGCCACAACTGTCAAGCAAGTTTTAGAATTCTTAGATTTGCCGGAATATCAATTGTCTGAATACCAAAATGCTAATCCCGGTTCTTACCAGCCGGTCAATGAATCGGTTCGCGATTGGTTGAGCGATTATTTCCGACCTTACAATCAGGAATTAGAGGAATATTTGGGGAGGGAGTTTGATTGGGAATAAAGTTGAGCTAAGATTAGAACAACTTGTAAGGAGGTAATACCGATGCTGACGAGCGAGCTAGATACGCTACTTAAGGAACAAGCACTCCAACGCCAAGATCCTGAAGATCGCTACATTACCGATAGCGCCAACTGGGAACAATACGAGACACTGCTGAATCGGATTGGAGATACAGCGGGATATCGAGTTACTTATTTAGATGGAGTTTTGGAAATTATGTCGCCTTCTCGCCGCCATGAAAGTAGAAAAACTCGCATTGGAGATCTGCTGCTTATTTATTTTGTAGAAGCTGACATCGAATATTTCCCTTTTGGGTCTACAACTCTGCGACAAGAGGAAAAACGTGGCGGTACGGAACCGGATGAAGCTTACTGTATTGGCACAGATAAAGAATTTCCCGATTTGGTAATTGAAGTGATTGTTACCAGTGGCAGCATCAATAAACTAGAACTGTATAGAAGGTTGAATGTGCGAGAGGTTTGGTTCTGGCGAAATGACCGATTTTCTATCTACCATTTGCGAGAAGAAATTCCGGTTGAATTCGTGTCCAACTGCGGTTATGAATTAATCACACAAAGCGAATTGCTGCCAGGAATTGATATCGATATGTTGACAGAATGTGTAAAAAATCCTCACCCGTTAGCAGCAGCAAAGGAATGGAGACAGAATTGCCGACCTACTTAACCCTCTTTTGTCAGTTTCGGCAGAAAATAATCTGGGATGGTTACATCATAAGGCTTTTACCAAAAACCTTGATTTGGGCCATTCTGTTAGAAAATAAATGCTCAAATCCTTGATCTATCTACAGTTGAAAATTTGGTTCTCATTTTTAATTTTCCAGAGTGACAAAAGAGGGTTAAACAGCAAGTTTTAAATCTGCTATCTGTCGCAAAGACAATGAACTGAGCTCGCGCGCGCGCCCAAGTCCGAGAAAAAAACTCGCCTCCCCTTGACAACTCATACTCGTTATGAGTACGCTATAATAAGCAAAGGAATTGAACCCAAGTACCCAAGAATTTAAAATCATGCTGACGAACCAAGAAGGTCAAAGAGTACCCAAAGTCACCTTTCGCACTCGCAAAGACAACGAGTGGGTCGATGTCACCACCGATGATATATTTGCAGGCAAAACCGTAGTGGTCTTCTCGCTGCCAGGAGCTTTTACTCCCACTTGTTCGTCAACGCACCTCCCCGGTTACAACGAATTGGCCAAAGTTTTCAAAGAAAACGGCGTAGATGAAATCGTTTGTATTTCCGTCAACGACACCTTTGTGATGAATGAGTGGGCCAAAGACCAAGAATCAGACAATGTGACGTTAATTCCCGACGGTAACGGCGAATTTACCGAAGGCATGGGAATGCTGGTAGACAAAACAGATTTAGGCTTTGGCAAGCGGTCTTGGCGTTATTCGATGCTGGTAAAAGATGGCTTGGTTGACAAAATGTTTATTGAGCCTGATGAACCGGGCGATCCTTTCAAAGTGTCCGATGCCGAGACGATGCTCAACTACATTAACTCCGCAGCAGCCAAGCCGAAGGTAGTTTCGCTGTTTACAAAAATGGGCTGTCCCTTCTGCGCTAAGGCTAAGGCACTGCTGAGTAAACATGGCTTTGATTATGAAGAAATCGTCTTGGGCCGGGAGATCACAACCAAATCGCTCCGGGCTATGACTGGGGCTACAACTGTGCCGCAAGTATTTATCGACGGCAAGTTGATCGGTGGTTCCGAAGCCCTAGAGTCTTATTTGGGTGTTGCTTAGTTAAACCAAAATACTTAGATTGCGGGTGCCCGCGTGCACACCTTACAACGAGTAAGGTGTGCACGCGGGCGTTTGTCGTATTTGGGGGTATTTAGCCCGATCGAGCTTTCGGGTCATTAGTTCGATCGGTCTATTTATCCATTCTCGTGCCACAATTACTGGGGAAGTAATATTAAAAACGCAAGAAAGGGGAGTGAACGATCGTGGATTTGAGTTTAGTCGCGTCAAATATCTTAAATCCGCCCATATTAGCTTTTTTCATGGGAATGCTGGCAATTTTTCTCAAATCTGATTTAGAAATTCCAGCGCCCATCCCCAAACTGTTTTCGCTCTACCTGCTGTTTGCGATCGGATTTAAAGGCGGCGTCGAACTATCCAAAAGCGGAATTGACCAGCAAGTTGCCCTGACAATTTTGGCAGCGATGCTGATGTCAATGCTCGTACCCGTTTATACTTTTTTCATATTGAGGATCAAACTCGACTCCTACAATGCCGCCGCGATCGCAGCCACCTACGGTTCCATCAGCGCCGTCACATTTATCACCGCAACCTCCTTCCTCACAGCACAGGGGATCGACTTTGACGGTTACATGGTAGCCGCGCTAGCATTAATGGAATCCCCAGCAATTATAGTTGGTCTGATTCTAGTCAGTGTATTTGGGGGGGAAGAAGGAAAACGCGAAATAGTTTGGTCAGAAGTGTTGCAAGAAGCATTCCTAAACAGTTCAGTTTTTCTGCTGATTGGCAGCCTAATTATGGGCATAATGACAGGAGAACATGGTTGGGAAGTTATGAGTCCGTTTACTCAAGACTTGTTTTACGGAGTTCTGACTTTTTTCTTGCTAGACATGGGGCTGGTTGCTGCTAGCAGAATTAAAGATTTGCAAGAAGCAGGAATTTTTCTGATCGGCTTTGCAATCCTAATTCCCATAGTCAACGCAGTAATTGCTTTGGTAATAGCCAAATTAATCGGAATGCCGCAGGGAGACACTTTGCTGTTTGCCGTATTGTGCGCGAGTGCTTCTTATATAGCAGTACCAGCAGCCATGCGCCTAACTGTTCCCGAAGCGAATCCAAGTCTTTACATTTCAACTGCCTTAGCAGTGACATTTCCATTTAATATCATTGTAGGCATTCCCCTGTATCTATACGGAATCAATATGTTTTGGAGGTGAGATGATGGAGTCAGTCAAAAGAGTAGAAATCATAGCCCACTCAGTGGAGCTCGGCAAGATTTTAGACGGTTTAGACAAAGCGGGCGTACCCGGTTATTCGGTGATTCGTGATGTAGCTGGAAAAAGCACTAGGGATCACGTTTCCCGTGATTCATCAATGACGGCGCTGGATAACATTTATGTGCTTGCTTTTTGTTCACCAGCTCAAGTTTCAGCAGTTGCAGAAAACATTAGACCCGTGCTCAATAAATTTGGTGGGTCGTGTTTTATTTCAGATGCGGTGGAATTGCTAATTACTAGGTGCGTCGGGTAGTCATTAGTCATTAGTCATTAGTAATTAGTAATTAGTCATTAGTCATTAGTCATTAGTGATTGGTGATTATACCACTTCGGAAAATTTGAGCTACACATATAGCAATCCTCGCATCATTTGTGAATTTCTTACTCCCTCCCCGCGAGTTCGGGGAGGGTTGGGGTGGGGTAAAAAATTTACGACTCCTGCAAGGATTGCTATAGATTGTACGCCATAGGTGTATGGACACGGCAGTGCTGTGTCCTTGCGCGTATCTGCGACTTTAATCCTAGGCTTTGGTTCCGACAATCGTCACTGGTGAGAATGCTAATCCGTTTCTCCTTTTGGATAAGTTTTTTATTATTACTTTAGGCTGATTTAAAAAATGCAATTTTGAAAATATTTTCTGTCTATTATAGCACTTTTACAAGTTGACAAAAATCAGCCATTAGCCATTAGTCAGCGGTCTTTTCAGGATTAATTGCCCTTCCCAGCCGGGGCCGAATTCAGAATTCTTAAGAGATAGAAAAGAATCAGTTGCAAAAATCCGTTAGCGTGGTAAATTCTAAGCCACAACAGGCGATCCTTTTCGTTGGCGTAGCCCCCGTAGGGGCGGGCTTCGCTAACGCCCGATCGACTAACGAGATTTTCAATAGGAGTTTAAACATGGCTGCATTAAAAGTTGGCATCAACGGATTTGGTCGCATCGGACGGCTAGTCATGCGCGCCGGCATCAAAAACCCCAACATCCAATTTGTCGGCATTAACGACTTAGTTTCGCCAGAGAACCTGGCTTATCTTTTCAAATACGACTCCACCCACGGCATTTACAAAGGCGAAGTTGAAAGCAAACCAGACGGGATTGTCGTTGACGGACTATTTATCCCCTGCACATCGATTAGAAATCCGGCAGAATTGCCTTGGGGTAAAACGAGCGCCGATTATGTTGTAGAATCTACCGGATTGTTTACAGATTTTGAAGGCGCCTCAAAACACTTGACGGCAGGAGCAAAACGAGTAATACTTTCAGCACCGACAAAAGACCCGGAAAAAGTGGCAACTTTTCTAGTAGGCGTCAACCACCACAAATTTGACCCGACAAAAGATACGGTTGTTTCTAATGCTAGCTGTACGACGAATTGTTTAGCACCAATTGCCAAAGTAATCAACGATAACTTCGGCTTGGAAGAAGGTTTAATGACGACAGTTCACGCAATGACAGCTACTCAACCAACTGTAGACGGCCCCAGCCAAAAAGATTGGCGGGGAGGACGCGGTGCGGCTCAAAATATTATTCCATCTTCGACCGGTGCAGCAAAAGCTGTTACTTTGGTGTTGCCAGAATTGAAAGGAAAATTGACGGGAATGGCTTTGCGGGTGCCAACTCCCGACGTGTCTGTAGTTGACCTTACTTTCAAAACGGCGAAGGAAACTAGCTATAAAGAAATTTGCGAGGCAATGAAAAAAGCTTCGGAGGGCGAACTCAAAGGCATTCTTGGATATACTGAGGATGCGGTGGTTTCGACAGATTTTCAGGGCGACGCGCGATCGAGCATTTTCGATGCAGGTGCGGGAATTGAACTGAATTCTAAGTTTTTCAAAGTTGTTTCCTGGTACGACAACGAGTGGGGTTATTCTAGCCGCGTGATTGACTTAATGCTGTCGATGGCCGAGAAAGACGGAATTTTGAATAATTAATTTTTTTGGGGGTGGCATTTTGGGCGGGCTCGCGTGCCCAACCCCTACTCCCCACAAACAAATTCCTAGGATATTTTGTGGAACGGGCATCTTGCCCGTTTCTGATAATGTTACCTAATGTAAGTTAAACTTTTTTTGTTTCCGATTCGATCGCGCTTATGTCTGAATTACCACCGCTGAATAACGAAACTATTTGGGCTATTCTCAACGAAGAAATCGACGATGCTGCCGTCAACCGATTAGTTTGGCTGTATCTGGGCTACCGCTGGGATGCCGAGACTGGCAAGTGGAACAGTGCAGGTGTTGCAGCCGAGTGGCGGCAAGAGTACCCGGAACCGCCGGATTTTATCGATTCTAGGCCGGCGACGGTGAAATTGACTCGATCGACCCCCCCAGAAAACAAGCAGTTGCTGAAGGAAAAATTGGGCTTTAAAGGCTATAAAATTGGGGAATTCGGGCCGAGACAGACTCGCAGGGCGACGATGGCTAATTGGTTGATGGGTTTTATCGAATCTGGGGCGTAAAAGGAATTTTGGATGGCTGCGCGGTTGTGGCCACCGTTAAAGTACAGAGATAGGAGATTTTTTGGCAGGAAAACCCCTAAATCCCTATAAAGGATTGAAACTTTGATTAAACTCTTCCTCTCTTTCTCTGTGTCCTCTGCGTCCTCTGCGGTTAATTAACAAAAATTAAGCCTGTTGAAAGTCAAAACACACTAAAACCAGCCAATTCCAACATCCTCACCCCGAACCCTGACACCGGACTGCGGCAGACTTTATGTGTATACTTTGAGGTCAAAAGGTTTCAACCGCCGCCTTCATAAAGGGACTAATAAACCCGGATTTGGTATTAATTATTTTCCGGGCGATTGTGCTAACAGATTTGATATAAGCGAAGGATTTTAAACTCGAATTCAATTAACTAGATCGCCAACGCTTCAGCCTTATTTTGCTGGTTCTTGCTGCACCTGCCAATTGCCTCAACCCAGGTACACGGTCCCACCAATTAGGAGTGATGTCACTAGGGGAACTCCTTTGCCACCCCAGGTTTGGAGAAGCAATCAAGGTGACAACATCGGGATTTTGAGATCGGAAAGTAGAATAAGCTCCGTCGAGGTGCATCGGGCCGCCGTCGGGATGTCCCGGAGGTCGGTGTTGCACTTCTTCCAGAAACCGCAGGAGGCGATCGAAAATCCTGCCATTGACAGCGTAAAAATGAGTGGTCATTACCCCCCCAGAAAAGGGTACGAGGGCGACAGGAGACTTTTGTTCAACCTCTTCGACGTGTCCGAAGTAGACGAAATCCCAATCTTGCTGACACAGTTGTTGGAGGATAACAGCTTGGTCTGTTCTGAACTTTGCTGAAATTTCTAGGTCGTCTTCTACAATCAAAATATTGCTCAACCCCTTGTCTTTTGCCTGCTTGAGGATACCTACATGACTGGAAAAGCATCCCCTCGCCCCAATGCTGGGGAAACCTCCTGCTTCGTCGGGGCGGATTGCGGGAAATATCTCAACCTTATTGGGCGTGAGGGGCATTCCTGCTTTCTCTAATTCCTTGACTATGAGTTGCCGTCGGTCTTTCCTTTCAGGGAGATTTACCGCATAAACTCCCTGGAAATAGTCTGTAATTTTCGTCATAGTTTTATCTCGAATCAAGAAGTTGAGGAATCTTCGGCTTGAGCGGTCTCAAATTTTATTTTAGGTCTGTGTCTGCCTTAAACTATTCTATTTTTAGCAAGCTGCATCTTCCATTTTCCTAAACTTACTCAAATTACCTCGGCAGGATGTACTATTAACAGTTTAATTAGCATTGGGATTTGAGTCAGAAGCAACGCATTTCCCCTGTTGAGTTGGGTTTAAGGCTAGGTTAGACACTACTTTAGAAACAGCAGCTTGTTCTTGAATCCATCCGATTTCCCCCGGTTGCAGCTTGGCGCTTTCTACTTCAACTGTTGGCTTAACTACCGGGGAAGGCGAGGGAGTGGGACTTGCCACAGCGGGAGATGGATTCAGTGTCGGTTTTGAAACTGTAGAAAAATCTTTATTTGACTCGGGTTTGGGAGAGTTCGATCGCACTATTTCAGGAATCGAACAAACTTTCAATTCCAGCCAATTGCCTTGAGGCGTAAGCTGTTTGTTTGTCACCTGCAAAACGCTGCCGGCTGGGACTGTTCCTTTGACAGTCAACTCACCGATTGCGCCTCGCAAATCCAAGCGATCGCCCTCTTTTCCCAATTCCCCAGCCCCAGAACTTTTAATCTCTATAAACGAGCCTGTTTCTAAAGATTGGACAGGAGAAGCTACAGATTCAACTGTTTTCTCCGGCGTCCTTCCAGCCTTAATTAAACCGCCTTTCCCGAAAATCGACTCCCCGGCAGTATCGATCGCGCGACCCACCGGAGGGATGAAAAAATAAGCAAATACACCCCCCAACCCTAATAAAAATAAAATTTTCAGCAGCAGCCAAAATAAACTTTTGCTTTTTTCCGGCGGTAACAACAGCGTTTTTCCTTGAGAATTCCCCTCGCCCAGGCTTGTGCTTTCGGTCAAATCCGTTGGCATATCCTCGCTATCGGAAATTAGTTCGATCGGCGTATCTAAAGGTGCGACAGACAGTTCTGTAAAAGTATTGCCGTCTTCCCTCAAATGTGCTTGACAGTGAATTAAAGCAACAGTGACGTTATCGTGACCGTTTCTAGTATTAGCAATCTCAATCAGTCGATCGCGCGCCTTAGCCAAACTAATGCTACCGTCGAGAATTGGCAAAATCTCCGCTTCCCAACATTCCTCAACCCGGTCTTTATCACTCAAACCGTCGGAACACAGCAGCAAAACGCAGTCTTCATCCACTGGAAAACGCTGCACAGTCGGGTGCAAAGTGTTGGACGAAGTAATCCCCAAAGCTTGAATCAGAGCTCCGGCGGCCACTTGTTCCAAAGCATCCCGGTAGAGAGAGTAGCCCAAACGCACCTCGCGGCAGGCCACATTATCATCGAGAGTAACTTGATAGCAGCCGGTGCGGGTAATCCAGTAAGCCCGACTGTCTCCGACGTGGGCGACGTAGAGTTCGTGAATGTGGGCTAAACCCATAACTAGCGTAGTTCCCATCCGCTGGCGGCCTTGGCGGTGTTCGCTGTCGTTGCGACTGGCTATCTTGTCGTTAGCAGCACAAGCCGCCCGTTCCAGCTTGGAAGTCAGGCTCAACGGGTCCCAATTAGCCTGATGCAGGGGCATTTGCTGCAACTTGTCGCGCAGCACACCAATTGCTTCTTCCGAAGCGACTTCGCCGCCGTCTTGTCCGCCGATACCGTCGCACACGATCGCGCAAGCTTCCGCCCCCGGATTTCCTGCCAACAGCGTACCGCTGGGGGGATAGCAAGCATCTTCGTTGTGAGCGCGGGATCTGCCTACATCCGTGCCCGTGGCAATTTCAACGTGACGATCGTAAAATCGGCCGCACTTTGCCAAAGCTTTATCCAACTGGCCCATTAGTTGTTCGCCGTGGCGCACTTGACCGGCAACCATTTGCTGGCAAAGTTGCCTCAAAAAATTGGCAATAGCCGGGTGAGCATCTTCGAGCCACTGCTGCCACAATTTGCCCAACTGCGACAAATGAGGCTGTTTGCGATCGGGCTGCAATTCCAGAAACCGCACCAATTGCCCTTCCACCCGTAGCAGTTCGGGAGTCAGCAGCGTCGAAGCGACGCCCTGAGCGATACACGGCTGCCACAACTGGGCTATTTGCCACAGCCAATTGAGTTGGCGCATCGCTGCGGCTCCTTTCCAGGAATCCGCCAATTCCGGCATTAAAGATTCCGTCACCTTCAAAATAGGCACGTTTTCCAGCAGCCAGATATCTCCCGATAGCTTGCTCATCTTGGACGATACCAGACCGTATACTTGAGGTACGTGCAACTGATAGGCAAACAGTCTCAGATAAGGAGTGACAACACTCGGAATCTCATCGGGCAGTTCCGGCAAGTGTTCGGGTTGAGTATCGACAAGAAGTCGATCGCGCTTGACCAAGTAGCGACCAGCGATCAGATCGCCTGGCTTACACCCTTTGATCCCTTCACCTAAAGCCCATAAGTAGTGTTTTGCCACAGAGTTTTGCATAAGGGTTCCTGACGCCTTGGGGCAAGCGTGCTGATCTGAACTATTTTAGCGATTGAACCTCGACGGGTTGATACGTGGCGATTATTTGACACCCCCGCTTTCTCAACAGACGGAGATTCTTAAGACTTCGCAGTCCTAATCTCCTGATTTTTCAGGTTTCCGGGCTCACCACGTTTCCACTGTTGTGTGCGTAGTGATATCTGACTTTCCCCAGTCTAGGGGTAGGTTTTAATGTCTTGTACTGACACGAACAGTTTACCATTTTGTTGACGGTCGGATGAATCTTGCTATGAGCTTTCACGGTTAGACGATCGCGCCACACCCCAGTCATTGGCTTGAAATCACCAAAAAACTGGGTGGAGCGAAGCGGAGGGCTGAAGCCCCGTCCTTATAGGACGGCTTTACATTGAATTAAATCCCCTTTCGGGGTCGGAGAGGGAATTTTATGCAACCTCTCCGATTTTTGGGGAATGGTTGCCCCAAACTCCCATTTCTGGGGTAAAGTTAGCTTCGACAAAGTTATAAAGGCTTGCGCCGGCTAGCAGCACTGTCGAGCGTGACCTTAAGACTGTTTAACCACTAGCGACAGAGCAAGGGACTAGCTTCGCATCAAGCGGGTGTCGTGACCTAAATAACGTAGCTATTTAAAGCTTAGTCTGGTCAGAATGGCCTGTTAGATTTCTCTTTCAAGCCTCACGCCTGATAGCTGAGGTTTCTGACGCTGTTTTCAGCATATTCCTGATAGCGGCAATTTCCGAAGAAATCGCAGCACTCAAGGGAATGGAGATTTTAGACTAACTCTAATGGTATGATGCAGCTAGGTAGAAATCACCTGAGCCGACAGGTATAAATAAATATCACTTCTCGGTTTTCTCGCGAAGGGTCATCTGTGCCTCGCACCCTAGTTTCGCAACAGAAGTTAAATTTAACCCTACCCAAAGACGGATACAGGCCCGCAGATTCATCTGTGGAGTCAATCTAAAATCTAAAATCTAAAATCTAAAATCAACTGACGGATGCCAGCCCCCGACAGGAATCGTGGACAGCAAAAAAAATTAGATATTAGTTCAAGCGCCCAGATTCATCTCTGGAGTCAATCTCAAATCTAAAATCTAAAATCTAAAATCGACTGATGGACGCAAGCCCCCGACAGGAGTCGTGGAGAGCAAAAAAAATTAGATATTAGTTCAAGCCCGCAGATTCATCTGTGGAATCAATCTAAAATCTAAAATCTCAAATCTCAAATCGACTGACCGGCCTCTGCAAGCTGTTGAGTATTGAACCATGCACCCACATGAACCCAGCGCCTTTCCCAAGAATTTGCCCGATCCGAAGCTGCCACCTGCTGTTGAAATAGACGAAATACTCACTAGCATTCAACATTCTCACAGTTTCTATTACCAAGTGATGAATCTTGAGGTTTGGGCACTGGTGGAAACCTTGGATGGGATGTTTCCCGGCGCTTGGGGTCAGTTTATGGCCAACCGCCAAGTCGCAGTTAAACAGTTTTTGGAACGAGATCACGTTCCAAATTCTCGGGTTGATGCTGGGGAGGCGGGGGAGAAGTCCGAGGGCACTCGGAAGAAGGAAGAAGCCGGGAGTCAGGAGTCAGGAGTCAGAAATAAGCAGGAAGAAGAATAAAAGCAGATTTTCTCAATTCTCCCCATCTGGGCCTTTCCTTGGTATCGAAGTCTAAATTCCCCTCAATCCCCAAAGCGAGAGAGGAAACAGAACCATCTTTTCCCCCGTACTCCCAGGGCGGTTTCATTCTCACCAAAAACATGAATTTTGTAGGGGTAGTGCCCCCGTGCCTACCCCCGACCTAGACAATTCGATCGGCAGTCAGACCAAAAGGGCCGGCACGGGGAGTAGGGGTAGCACGGCCCCTACAAGAAAATGAAACCGCCCTGCGGTACTCCCCTGATTAAGAGAAGTAGGAGGGATCGAAACTCAGCTACAAGCGACATTTATTATGGGTTTCAATCTTAAGTTGACATAAATGCCGATCGCCCGATCGCCCTTACAGGTGAACTTTGGAATCAACTTGAGGCAAGCCCATGCTGTAGTTAACAGCGCGGCCGTTGAGGTTGTAGCTGATTTGGCCTTTTTGGAGGAGCGATCGTACCAAGTGTTCCAACTCCGAACCGATACGGCGGAGGTTGTACTCGGTCAAATCTTCGCCCTCGTAGGCGTCTACGAGTTGGTCGAATTTGGCATATACCTGTTTGACAGACTCGTCGTTCCAGTTAAGTTCGTTATCTGGGTCAATGTCGAGGGTCAAAAGGTCGTTGCTGGGGACGAGTTCGTTATCTTCGAGGATGGCGGTGTATATGCGAATATGGCGGGTTGTTGACTTGAGCTGCATGAGTTCTTATGTGTAAAGATTTTTTGCTGAATTAATTGTAATGGGTCACAGACCTTTGCAGGAGAGTAGGTCGCCTGTTGTGCGATCGATCGGCATATCTCACTCCCCCTCCGACTTCAAGGCAAAGACTTGGAATCGGTAGTTTTGAGACCTAGTTAATTCAAGACTAAAAACGAAAGCTTTCGTAAAGTATAATAATCCAGAATTGGCATAGGAGGACAAGGTGGAAGGCAAGAGATTTATTCACTCCCTGCAACTGCAAAACTTCCTTTCCTATGGAAGTGAGGGGGAAAAAATTGAACTGCAACCCCTGAATGTATTGATCGGTACTAACGCATCCGGCAAATCTAACTTAATTGAAGCGATGGGAGTGTTGAAGGCAACACCTACCGACTTACTTGCTCCGATTCGTCAAGGAGGTGGTATCAGCGATTTTCTGTGGAAAGGTGAAAAAGGTACTCCCACAGCAAAAATTGAGGCTATTTTAGATTACCCAGAACGAACGATGCCACTGCGCTATCAAATTAGTTTTACCGCAGTCGGTCAGAGACTTGAAGTAGTGGACGAAGCTATAGAAGATATGGCACCGCGCCATAGTTCTGAAAGCGGGCCATTTTTCTATTACCGTTATAGCGATCGGGGTCGCCCTGTTATCAATGTTATAGAGGACAACGAGCAACAAACAAGAAAGCTGCGGAATCTGCGACGAGAAGATATCATTCCCGATCAATCTATCTTATCTCAAAGAAAAGATCCCGAACAATATCCAGAACTCTCATATCTGGGAAATAAATTTGCCGACATTGGTTTATATCGTAACTGGCAGACAGGGAGAGATTCAATATCTAGAAAAGCTCAGCAAACTGACTTGCCAGAACATCCGCTTTTAGAAGATGGTGGCAACTTAGGACTTGTTTTAAACAACTTACAGTATCAATTAGGAAGCAGGCAAATTATTGAAAAATTAAAGCTGTTCTACGATGCAGCCGAAGAACTGAGTATCAAGATTTATGGCGGTACTGTCCAGATATTCATCCGCGAAACAGGATTAACTCAGCCAATTCCCGCAACTCGTTTATCAGACGGTACGCTGCGTTATTTATTCTTAATAGCTTTACTTCTAGATCCAACTCCCCCGCCACTTATTTGTATTGAAGAACCGGAGATTGGCTTGCATCCCGACATTCTGCCTGCTGTTGCTGAAATGTTGATCGAAGCCTCACAGCGCACACAATTGATTGTGACAACCCATTCCGATGCTTTAGTGTCGGCTCTGAGCCCTGAGTCAGTGTTAATATGCGATCGGGATGATAGAGGAAGTCACCTGAGCCGTCTCGATCCCGAACGACTGAAAAAATGGCTGGAGAATTACAGTTTGGGAGACCTTTGGCGGATGGGAGAAATCGGGGGCAACCGATGGTAAAAGAGGTTCGCATTTACATCGAAGGCGGCGGCGATGGCAAGAATACAAAGCAATTACTTCGAGGAGGATTTAGCTTTTTTTTCAAAGAACTTGTGGAGGTTGCCCGCAGCAATAAAATTAAGTGGAATATCACTGTTTGCGGTTCCCGGAATAATGCTTTCAGGGATTTCAAGAATGCTTTGGCAGATCACCCAAATGCTTTTATCATCCTTTTAGTTGACTCAGAAGCCCCTGTAAAGCAGCCGCCTTGGGAGCATTTGAAGTCGAGGGATAAGTGGGATTCGCCGCCTGGGGTTGATGAGACTCATTGCTATCTCATGGTTCAAGCAATGGAAGCTTGGTTGATAGCTGATATTGATACTTTAAAAAGATTTTACGGGCAGGGATTTAAAGAAAATGCGATTCCTAAAAATATTAATGTAGAGACGATTGAAAAGGATTTGTTAGAACCAAGTCTGAAAGCAGCTAGCCGCGACACAAAATCGAAAGGCGAATATCAAAAGATACAGCACGCTTCCAAGCTGTTAGAAATGTTGGATGTTGACAAGGTTCGCAAGGCTTCTTCAGAGTGCGATCGTATTTTTACAACTATCATCAAACTCATGGAGGATTGAAGCGATGAAAGTAGCCAAGGGCGCGAAGCAAGACAGGGAGAAAGGGAGGGTGGGCGATCGTCAATTTCTCGGAATTCCGAAATTTTTCAGTTGTTCGGCAGTCCAATTTTTGTAATATTCAGTTTTCTCTAAAGCATCGGAAGCTGGCTTCAGCTTAGAATTTACTTGAACAGTGAAGCCCGGATAGGGCATCCTCCTAGTATGAAGCCCGTCAATATTAAAATCTTCTTCGGGATGGATGTGAAAAGCCAGCAAGCCCAACTCTGAAATCTGATTATTCAATTTGTCTATCAATTCTTTAGTTTCTGGCGCACTAATTGCAGTTTTTTCAGGATTAATTACTACCATTATTTCAAATTCCGAATTGTAAAATTCATAAATGGATTTCATTATGGCAGAATCGCGATCGAACTCAGTCAGTGCAGAAAACCGCTCGATTTTGAATAAAATTTGATTTGCCAAGCGTGCCTTTTTAGCGAAGGGACAAATCGGTAAATCGCTGAAAACTGGATGCGGCAACTCGACAAACTCGGTCATCCATCTGAGGGTAGATTCTATAATTTCCGTGTCAGATTCATTCATGGAAAATCTATGTATTTGATCTTTAATACTAATCATAATCTATTTCTAAAGCGATGCACACCCCACTCTTGGTATCAATTTAAGACTGAAAGCCATAATAAATGTCACTTCTATCAAAGTCTCGATCCCCCTAAATCCCCCTTAAGAAGGGGAGTAGGGGTTGACTTTGAGAATGCTCTTGTCCCCCCCTTGTTAAGGGGGGCTAGGGGGGATCTCCGGGTCAAGAAAACACGCCCTGCTCCTGCCATTTCTAAGGACTCAATTGGTTACTACAAACATTAATTTATTCGTGAATTGTGCCATCTGGCATAATTGCACCTGCGAGTTTTGCCTTTTCCAGATTTACCGCCCCACTTAGATTCGCTCCCTTTAGGTTGGCTTTTTCTAGGTTTGTATTATCCAACTTTGCCCCGCGCAAGTCTGCCGAAGTTAAGTCGGCTCCACTAAAATTTCCAAAACTAAGGTTAGCCCCACACAGATTTCCTTCACTTAATATTGCTCCGCTTAGATTACATTGTTGAAGAGTTCCACCAACCAGATTAACTTTGCTCAGATTAGCACCACTAAAATTTGCATAACGTGTTTCTGCATTTTTCAGATTCGCTCCACTCAAATCTGCCGCAGTTAGGTTAGCACCCTCTAAATTTGCCTGCATCAGGTTGGCTCCTATCAGGTTTGCTGCCGTTAAGTTGGCACTACTCAAATTTGCTTCGCTTAAGTTGGTTTTATTCAAATTAGCTTGCAGGAGTTTTGCACCCTGCAAATTTGCCTTAGTTAGATTTGCACCACTCAAGTTAGCTTCACTCAGGTTGACATAACTCAAGTTACGACGAGCTAGGTTTGCTTCTTTCAGTGAAACATTAGGAGCAATTAAGCAAGCACCTGCTTTAACAGGGTCAAAGCCTCTGGGGAAGACAGTCTGTGCGTTGTAAAGAGCTTGTTGAAGTTTTGATCCTTCGAGGTTTGCCCCTTCAAGGTTTGCCATTAATAGGTTAGTATCACTTAAGTTTGCATTACTCAAATCAGCCTTCATCAATTTTGATTCCCTCAAATTCAACCCTGTTAAGTTTGCTTTACTGAGGTTTGCCCTGGTGAAGTTGGCCCCCGATACGGAATGAACACTACTGAGATTTACCCCACTCAAATTAGCTTCACTTAGATTTGAGCATTGCAGATTTACTTCACTTAAATTTGCATTTATGAATTTTGCTTTCTCTAAGTTGGCTGAGGTGAGATTGGCTGTGTGAAGGTTTGCATGACATAAATTTGCCTCACTCAGGTTAGCGACTGATAAGTCTACTCCAGCGAGTTCTGCACCGCTGAGATTAGCGCCACTCCAGTTAACTTTGGTCAGGGATTTGCCGCTCAGATTTACTCCGGCTAGATTAACTCCCGTAAAATCTCGTTCTCCCTGATTATACCGTTGTAAAAATTCCTCAGCACCGATCGCTGGTTCCAGATTTTCTAGTGCAGAATTATCTATTTTTTCCTCTTCCTGAGATTGCACAGTATCCGCATTTACAGGAGTAGCCATCGGCTGTTCTACCGCTTCGCTAGATACTGGAATCGGTGTCTCCTCGATCGCCTCTTCGCGCAATAACCGATCCACGCGATCGCTAAACCGCCTCACAACCTCAGCATCATCAACCTTCTCAGCAGCATTCGAGCTTTTCTCAACCGCATTCTCAACATAATACTTGTCTACAAAACTTTGCAACCCAGCATTATATCCCTGTCCTACCGCCTGAAACCTCCATTCGCCATTCTTCTTATACAAACGTCCAAATTCTAAAGCTGTTTCTTGGGAAAAAATCTGATTTAAATTGTACCGAACCAATTCGCTAAGAGTTTCTCGGTTGTAAAGCCGGATAAAAGCATTTGTAACTTGACTAAAACTTTGATTTTTTTCCTGTCCCTCGTGAATAGTCACAACAAACACAATTTCCTGAATCGCCGAATTGATTTTACTCAAATCCACATAAACCGTCTCATCATCTCCGTCTATTTGCCCAGTCGCGCTGTCTCCCGAATGTCGCACCGCACCGTCGGGGGAGGTCAGATTGTTGTAAAATACAAAATACTTTTCATCAGGAATCCGACCGTCCGCCGCTAACATAAAAACAGATGCGTCAATGTCGCAGTTTTGTGCTGTCTGGCTGACTTGCCAACCCAGGGCGATCGCAATTTTACTGAAATCAGGAGTTTCTTTAGAAAGATTGAACCTTTCACCCTTAGTTAATTCGATACTCATATGCGATAATTCCCTTACCTCATAAATGGTATTAATTATCTCATCTATGTTAACCCGATCGCAAATTGGATTTTATCTCGAAGACATCGAAACCCCAATTGGCAGAACCGTCAATTTAACCCTTACCGGACTCATTCTTTTATCTTCCGCCAGCTTCATCGCCGAAACTTACCCGCTTTCCCAACCTGTTAGAATTAATTTCCAAACTCTCGATACTGTTCTTTTAATCGTTTTTGCAGTTGAGTATTTATTGCGGCTGTGGTGTGCCGAAAATCGAGTTAAATTTATTTTTAGTTTTTTTTCAATTATTGATTTGCTGGCAATATTACCATTCTTACTGGGATTTGTCAACGTTAGTTTTATCCGAATTTTTCGCTGGTTTAGAATTCTCCGACTCATCCGCTTTCTGGAATTGAAAATTTCTATTTTCCGCATCAGCAGCGAAGATGGAGTGATTTTTGCTCGGATTTTGTTTACTTTGCTGGCAATAATTTTTGTTTATTCTGGTTTGATTTATCAAGTCGAACATCCGACAAATCCCGAAAGTTTTGGAACTTTTTTGGATGCTGTTTATTTCTCCGTTGTCACCATGACCACCGTGGGATTTGGCGATGTTACCCCGATTTCGGAATCAGGTCGTTTTCTGACTATTTTGATGATTTTGACGGGAATTGCTCTGATTCCGTGGCAATTGGGGGATTTGATTAAACAATTAGTTAAAAGTGCTAATCACGGAGAAGCTGTTTGTAAAGGTTGCGGTTGGTCTGTACACGATGCTAATGCTAGATTTTGTAAAATGTGCGGCAGTCAGTTAGATATCTAAGTCGCATAATTAATGTTTTACCTCCGATTTTAGAAAGGTACAGGAATTACGCATTATCAGGATGTAGCAAGATTTTGAGAGTGCTGCACGACCAACGCTTGGCGATAAAAATACGTTACTTTTGCGTAATTACTGAAGGTAGATAAAAAAATATCAACTAGGAGAAGACTGTAGAAAAAATTGCTAACTCACTTTGCACTCGCCAAACAACACCCCAGGTGGTATCAATATTCCAGTGATTTTGTGGCTGTGGAATTTGGCGATTGCTAATTAAACGAGTCGCCTTCCCTTTACTGGTTTCTGAAGATTATCCGGCGCCATCGTCCCACAAAGATTTTGAAACGATCGAGCAGTGGCGGTTTGGGATAGCCGTAATACAGATCCCAAGGGTGAAAGCCAATCTGTTGGGGTCTACCAGTATTTAGGAATGAACTAATGTCCTTTCTGGCGAGGTAGCGATCGCGAATCTGTCGCAGTTGCTCTCCCCATAAATTAACATGAAAAACAGTCCATTCCGGCGTTTCCCAGCGAACTAACATATATCGCTGATTCTTTTCCAAAAAACTCTCGATCGCGGCCTCATTAGCAAATCGAAGACTTTCTTTAGTGTACAGAGCATTTTTTGCTACAGGGCCGTCGAATTTTTTACCCACATAGCTATCAATTACCTCTATCCATTCAGTCCCTCGGAAAATTGAAAAATTGTTGCTGAACTTCTGAGTTTTTGAGTAACCAGGCTCTAGCGACTGCATATCTGGCGAAGGAAAAGAACCTGTAAACCCAAAGCAGTTATATTTTTGAACTGTTTGCATTACCTCATCCAGCCAATTCTCGTGACCCTTGCGATAGGGCAGAGTATCGAGTTTAGCGAGTAAAATCCAATCTGTTTTAGCCGCCTCGATCGCCACGCGTATACCCTCTGCATCTGTCTCGCCCACCGATCTCCCGCGCAAGTCTACATACACGATCTCGTCAATCAGCCCTTCAGCCAAAAGTTCATGATAAATCGGGGGCGGTTTATCAGCAGGCGACACAGCGAAAATTACTTGTTTTGGCCGCCCCCCCAGAAAAGATAGCCAGTCTTCAAGCACTTCGCGCACCATAATCTGACTGGTACTGAAAGTGCAGAAGGTAAGATTGTTAAAAATAGATTGA
Source organism: Microcoleus sp. B13-B6 (assembly GCF_036705405.1). NCBI lineage: Bacteria > Bacillati > Cyanobacteriota > Cyanophyceae > Oscillatoriales > Microcoleaceae > Microcoleus > Microcoleus sp. B13-B6. Next base: position 20,293 of record NZ_JAUBUJ010000064.1, on the reverse strand, counting down.
TTCATTACTTCACCTTAATCATTGGCTACAGCAACGCTCTTCGATCGGCAAGTGCTGTTTTTCCTAGGTCATAGACCAGCAACAGTCACAGCTAGTCTTAGCTGATCTTAGTATAGACTTACAAATAGTATTTAGCTATAGCAGCAAGCTATTGAAATAGACAGAGGGTTGTCTGTGCTTTACGCTCAATATAAATATCTGCTCGCTCGCACCTGAATCCCGGCATCTGGGCGCTCGCACTGCGGGATCATAAGGGCAACAAAATTTCAAACTCGGTGCCAATTCCCAACTCCGATCGCATTCTGAATGCACCGCCGTGTTTGCCCGTCACTATTTGATAGCTAACTGCTAAACTGGTTTCTTTGAGGGCGCGTTTTTCCGTAGAGAATGATTCTATGATTTTTTTGTACTTACTAGGTGACATTCCTGGCCCGTTATCTGCTATGCAAATCGAAACCCACCGAACATGAAGTTTGTCTAAATCCGGCGCAGGTTCGGGACAGCAGACTTGAGTGGTGATTTCAATTTTAGGCTGGCGATCGCACTCTCTAAGTCCTCCACCTTTGAACTCTTTCGCCAATTCTTGACCGACTGCTTCGTTAATTAATGTATGAATAGAATTGGTTAAGATATTCATAAATACTTGGTTTAGCTGTCCTGCATAGCATGGGACTGGTGGCAGGTAGCCGTAGTTTTTCACTACTTGGATTTCCCTAGTCAAACGACTTTTGAGCAGCAAAAGTATGCTGTCTATGTTGGCGTGCAAGTCGGTGGGTTTGGGATAAATATCGTCGATGTGGCAGAAGTTTTGCAAACTGGTTGCCAACTTGCTCAAACGTTCTGCACCTGATTTGATGCTGGCAACAGTTCGGAGAAAATCGCTTTGCAAAAAGTCATAGTCGATCTCTTCTTTGAGCCGTGCTATTTCCGGCGGGGGATCGGTACAGTATGCGTCGTAAACTGAGAGCAATTCCATCAAGTTTTTGCTGTAGTCGCTGACGTAGGTTAAATTCCCCCAGATAAAGCCTACCGGATCTAAAATTTCGTGGGCGACTCCGTTGACTAAACGCCCTAAACTAGCCATTTTTTCGCTTTGAATCATTTGAGTTTGGGCTCTTTCGTAGCGGACTTGAGTTTCTATGCCACGAATTTGCCAGTACGCGATGTTGAGTGCGTTAGGGTCTAAGAGTCGGTAAGATTGGGAGTCTATTTGGACGACGATCGGTTCTGGCTGCAATTCGGGCGATCGACGCAGAGCTTGTGGGGCTGCTGCCAAAATAGTTGTACTCTCTGCAACCAATAATATTTCGACGCGAGCGTAACTGTAGAGAACTTTTAGTGGCAGGTGCAAAAATAGCTCAGGGCCTTGGGGTTTGAGCAAATATTCCAGCAGTTGCCTGCGAGATATCATGCCAGCAAACTCTCCTGCTTCCATCAAGACGACTCCCGGCACTAGGGGATGCTGTTCAAACATTTCGGCAACTGCCACGGCCAAGCAGCTCGATTTTACCTGAAATTCATACAGGGGCAAATCCCAGAGGGTAGATTCTAGGGAAAGATCTTGATGGCTGCCTTCGGAGAGTGAAGGGCCAATGAGTTTGGAACTGAATTTATTTGCCACTGGAACTTTTAGTTGCCGAAACGCTGGGAAATTGATACTCCCCAGGGCTGAAGCCACGGGGATTCTTGAATGAATCCGAAAACTCTCAAAGGCGTTATCAAAGCACCTCTATACGCTCAAAACAACTACCACTACAAAGGGTATTGCAATTGCGCTTACTTTTAAATTGTGTTTGCTTTCATAATCCATCACAATGCCAGATAGGTACGCTTCACACTCTGCCATTACTTGTCAGTTATACAGGCTTACTACTCCTTAAGGAGTGTGGTGGCTCACTGTGCCGGGATTTCTCCGATACTAGAGTGTTTCAACACGTAGATGGTTGTTTTACTTACAATCTAATTCTAACAATACTCCGGACAGTTTTTGGAACGATACTACAAGCTTACGCGGGGCAAGGAGCCTAAAAAAGTCGAATTAAATGTAAGTCAGGCGTGGAGCTGACATTGATTTAATTATCCACAGGGGCTGCGAAGTCAAGCGAGTATAAGCCATTGGGCCCTATAAAAACTGTCCGGACTATTGATTCTCAAACAACCTTTCAATCAGTTGTATAAAGAAATATTGAAGGCGGTTGAAACCGAAGCCGACTTCCTCCCCGTGTCTAAAGCCAGGGGCTTCCGTCTCGTTCTTCGGTGAATTGAGAACCTACTACTAAGCTAGCCTATCACTTCACTTTTCTGAGCGAACCACCGAGAATATTCTGAAGTTAATCATGTTGTGCCAACTAGAGGCAGGAGAATTTCAAATTCAGTGTTCTTACCTGGTTGCGATCGCATTCTCAGTTGGCCGCCGTGCTTTTCTGTGACGATTTGATTGCAGATAGCCAGCCCCATACCGGTGCCTTTGCCCGCTGGTTTAGTGGTAAAAAAGGTGTCAAATATCTGCTGGTGATTTTCTGGGGGAATGCCGGGCCCGTTATCGGCAATGCAAATTGCCACCCGCTTGCCGTGTTCGGTTTCTATAACTTTAGTGGTAATTTCGATTTGGGGCTGCCAGTTGTCCCGGCACGGGGTGTGTGTTTCTCGATCGGCTGCGTACTCTGCCAGGGCGTCTAGAGCATTAACTAACAAATTCAAAAACACCTGACTCAACTGTCCGGAGTAGCCGCTAACTAGCGGCAGTTCGCCGTAATTTTTAACCACTTCTATGCTGTTTTTAAAGCGGTTTTTCAAAATTAACAGCGTCATCTCCACGCATTCGTGAATGTCTGTCTCGGCTGGTTTTGTCTCGTCCATGTGAGAGAAGTGGTGCAGCCCGTTAACTATTTTTAGCAATTGCGCGGCTCCCAACTCCATCCCTTCTAAGGTAATCGGCAAATCTTCTTGTAAAAAATCAAATTCAATTTCTTTTTTAAGGGCATCTATTCGGGGAGACGGTGCCGAATATTCTTCTTCATAAACGGACATTAGCTGAAGCAAGTTTTCAAAATAGGACAGCAGAAAAGTTAAATTTCCCCAAATACAGTTCAGCGGATTTCTGATTTCGTGGGCTACTTCTGCTACAATCCTCCCCAAACTCGCCATTTTTTCTGTTTGGATGAGTTTGGCTTGGGTTTGTTTGTGGAGTAATTTATTTGTTAATTGGTGAATTCTTGATTGAGCGACCATTAATTGGTGTACGTCTAACAGCTTGTAGGTCTGGGGGGCTATTTCCACTACTACCGGTTCGTAAATTAATTCGGCTGATCTGTAAAGACATTCCTGGGCTGCTTCTACTATTAATTTACTCGCGGGAAGTACGAGTTCCTCTGGCCTGGCAAACTTGTACAGCACCTCTATTGGTCGCTTGAAAAACATTTCTACTCCGTAGCGGCAGTTAACTTTTTCAAAAAATAGACGCCTCGATATTATGCCGACAAAATTCCCCCCATCTGTCAAAATGACGCCGGGAAGCATGGAATTTTCTTCAAAAGCCTGGGCTACTTCTTTTGCCTGTTGAGTTATTTCAATTTGGCAGTTGGAGAGGGGCAGGTCTAGGAGAGTTGATTCTAAGGAGATGTTCCAAGTACAAAATTCAGGTATATGCAACACTGATAACTCCGAGCTAGTCTCACGCACAGCAAACATAGATGAAACCCCTGTTAAATATTGTATTAATGGACAACTTAAGTTGCTATTAATTCGTAACTGGTAATTGGTAGCGGTAGTTGCTAATTTGTCAAATTACAAGAGCACCCGATGGGAAAACCCGATCGCAGTAGCATTGTCTGCTAAAGATTTTGTTTCTAAGTTAATATTAAACGATCTAAGCTTTTGTGTAACTTACGGAGTAGGCACTTTAAACTTTTTACCATGATATACCTGCGATCGCCTGTTTTCCGAAAATTTTTAATATTTATAACTAATTATTGTGATAAATTATACCATTTTTCCAGTGAGAGAAGGGAATTGGAGAACCGCGAGCGGGTTATCAGTGAATATACGGGCATCCTTCAAGGGTTGGAGGGCCCGGATTAGCCATCGTCCAAGGGGCTTGAGGCTCGAACGGTCCAGACTGGGGCCCAGACCAAAATCGGCAGATTGTACAGCAGAAGGAAGTTCGGCCACGGATTCGCTTTCTTTGGATGTAACCGAATGTAACGGATGGAAGGCTTTAGTTATCTAGGAGAGAAGGAAGAAGCAATGTTCCGCAAGGGTTTGTGGAATTAAGAACGTCCTAACCGTCGGCCACAGTTCCTATACCACTCAAAAGAAATGCAACTTTAGGCAACTTCCGAACCTCAATAGTCATCAGTTTTTTGGAATCTGCAATCTGCAATCTGCAATCTGCAATCGTCTTAGGGTTCCACCTCCGGCCAGAGGCGTTCTAGCTGATACCGCCAAGCCGCGAGAGTATTTTCGCGAGACTCTCGCCCTAGTTCCATTTCACCCATCAATCCCTCTGCGTAGAAACGGTCTAAAGTCTGAAGGGTAGTTTCGACAGACTGTCCCTGCATCTTCGCAGCTTTGATGATTTGACGGATGCGGTTTTCTATCAAACCGTCGAAAAAGTCAGACAAACCTCTCTCTTGCAAAGCCAGCAGTCTGGCGACGGCGGCTGAGAAATCGGCAGCCGCGAGTGTGGCACAACTGTGCTGAAATACTCCCCACAAAACGTTTTGATGTAAGGCGTAGCGAGTTTCCAGGGTGGTGTCAAAGTTAGCTTCTAGGAGTTTATCAAAAAATGGTTGAGCTTCCTGGGCATCGGCGATCGGCAGCAAAATCCGCAGCCAACTCCCGTCTTCTGAAAGGAGGACTAACAGGCGAAATTTGGGGGTTTCTACTTGCCAAGAAGTGGCAGCAGGCATCTCAACACTGTCACCAAATAAGTCTTTAAGGGTATTGCTAATTTCTTCGGGAGTCATAATGATTTTAGATTTTAGATTTTAGATTTTAGATTAGTCACCAGTGATTAGTCAGCAGTGCGATCTCAAATCTCAAATTGGTTTATGGTAGCCAGCGGGGGTGATAGCCGGCAAAGGGAAGTTCTTCTGGCTGTACTTTGGCGGGAGAACCGTCTGCAGGTATTTCTACTAAGGGTAGCAGCCAGAGGCGGCTGGTGGCGATCGACTGTCCACTATCGTTGCGGGGACTGTCTGCTGCTGAGGGAGTTGCTGCTGTGACTGATTGGTCGAAAATTAATGCCAGCCCGTCGGGAGATAAACTGATTTGGGTATCTAATTGGTTGGGCAAAATCAGCAGCGGTTTGATGGTTCCTACCAAACGAGTACCCTCTTTTTTGAGGTCGATGGTGGCGATGAAAGGCTGTTCTTTGTAGCTTTCTGTTTTGAGGCGTTGGGCTAACAAACAGTAGAGACGCTGAACTTGGTTGTCTTCGTTTTTGCGGGGGTCGAAATAAACGGCCATAATGCTGCCGGGAATACGCAATATTTCTTGTTCTACACCTTGGTTATCTAAGATGAAAAGCGATCGAGTAAAGTCGCTGTTGTATTTAACATAGGCGGCGGCGGAGTTGTCGCGGGCCATGCCCAATACTTGTTCGTATTTTGGCAAAAATTCTACTGGGTCTGCTTCCGGTTTGAGGGGGACGATCGCTAATCCTTGTTTTTGAGATATTACCATCGATTTGCTGTCGGGGCGAATCATAAAATCTCCGCCTTGTTCATTTTCCAAGGGTCTGGGCGGCACTTTTTCTTCCAAAATCCAAGGACTGAAATCGCCGGGATTGCGGCGGTTGACGCGCTGGACAACTATGATTTTTCCGTCGGCTGAGAGGTCGAATTTGAGGTTTTGGTAATCTTTGGAGTCTAAGATTTTGTCGATTCTACCGGCTGGGTATTTTTGTTGAGTTCCTGATCCCGATTGGGGGTTGAGGCCGGTGGTGACTGTGAATAGTTCTTGATTGAGAGTGCCGCGAGTACGGGCGATCGATCGATCTGTGGCGGAGAATAAAATGCGATCGCTCTCAGGATACGGTTTAAAATCGGTAACGACTAAATCTTTGGGAGTCAGCGGTATCGGTTTCGAGTCGCTGCTGGTGAGATTGACTAGCATTAATCTGCTTTCTGTTTCGCCTTGGACGCCGATGTAAGCAAAAGCTCGATCGCGGCTGCGAAAGGAACTGCTAAACGGTTGCATTAGCGTTCCTTTATTTTGGTTTTTTTCTCCGAAATACTTGTCGGTTGCTCCAGCGAGTTTTAATGTGTAGGTAACGCCGTAGGGTGCTGGATCTTTGAGGGTGTAAGCCATGCGCTTTCCAGCCCAACTAAATTTACCGGGGAGGGGGGGTTCTAGCTTTAAGTTTTCCTCGACGGTGGACTGGTTCATCGGGCGAAAGAATGTGAGGATAAAGCCGGTATCTTCGGCGCCGATTTGTTTGTTTTCCCAGGTAAATTCTCGCACTCTGGGTGCCGTGCGATCGCCGCTAAGCAGCAGCAGCCCTATTAAGACGCTCAGCACTAGCATGAGGAAGATGGCCGTGCGGTCGATCGGCTGTTTGAATGGCCCAATAGCGAAGGGTGAAGGATTAATTTTTTTCTTAAAAATACTCACCAATCTTTCTCTCCTACTTTCTGCTGAAAATTAACTGCCCAATTTTACCTGTTAAATTTTACACTTATGGTCCCATTCCTAACACTCAAAAAGCCATTTTTTTACCACAGTAAATTGCTGCAACGAGTTATTTTCCGTAACAAACCTAGTTTTTGAAACTTGTGGTGCCTCCAGGACTGAATGCAACTTAAGATATTAACTAGGTTGGACACGCGGCACTTTCAACAGGTTTGTTTACTGAAACAGCGGATTGATTGGGATTAAATCCATCGGTGATATTTTATCGATCGGCAGATCCAAACCAAAAGCCACTCTACACCAAATTAGAATAGCTAGCACCCCTACAAACAGTGCTGTTAATTGAATATCCTGCCAAAAACAAGTTAGTCCTTCTCGCCACAAACCGTAGTTAGTTACTGCATAGGTAGGAAGGTCGCCGAGAGCTATAGCAATCACCGCACCTAAATTACCTTTTAAGTGATATCCCAGCGGTATACTTATACATAGATTCACTAAAGTCAGCAGATTGCCCATAGCTTGGTACTGAGACTTTCCTACGGCTAACAGACAAGAACCCATCATATTGTAGAGTGTGGTGTGCCAGATACCTAAAGCCAAGATAGGCATCATCCAAGATGCCGCCGCATACTCTTTCCGATACAGTATTAAAATTAACTGATCTCCGAAGCTCACAAAAATTGCTAAACCTACCGCTAACGGTATTAGAAGTAGCTTGCGGTTTTTCAGTATCTTGGCGCGCAACTCCTCCCGTGGCAACTCTGCTAGCAGAGAAATTGAGGGAAAAATCACCTTGCCGCTAAGGGCGAGGATTACTTGGCGCGGCATATCGCCGAGAGTAAAAGCGATGCCGTAAATGCCCAACATTGTTAAAGTAAATATTTTACCGAGGATGAGTCTATCGGCTTGAGAACACAAGAAAGACAAAGCCGTAGACAAAAATATCCATTTACCATAAGAAAATACTTCTTTAGCTGCTTCTTTATCCCAAGCAAAACGGTTTGACTTGCCAGGAATTAAAAAATGGCTCCATACTAACTCGACCAAACTATTAGTAAAGACGCCGGCGAGGATCGCCCAGATGCTGCGATCAAACCAGGCCCAGACAAGCATCGCTGTAGTAGAAGCGATCTGTAGGCCCAACTCAAAAAATACTACTCTCTTGACTGCCATCTGCCGGTTGAGGCTGGATGTAGCAGTCGAGTTGAACCCTCCTATCACGCAAGTTATACCTATTACTGGAATCAACCACAGGAGACGGTCATCTCCATAAAAAATAGCAACAGGCTTGGTAATTATAATCAAACAAATCCAAACGAAAAAGCTGCGAATGACTTGCAGTGTCCAAACGGTATTGAGAAATTGAGGATCTTCCCCGCGCTTATTTTGGATGATGCTTGGGCCTAGACCTATGTCTGAAAATAAGTTGATCCCTACGATGAAAACGTAGGCTAGACCTACCAGACCAAATAGTTCGGGCAAAAGCAGACGCGTCAGGATTAGGTTGCTGCCAAATCGGATAATTTGACTGCTTCCATAGCTGACGATCGTCCAGGCTGCACCTTTGATTGCTAATTTTTTTCCTGATGACATATACTCAGAATTTATTTACTAATGACGAGTGTAGTTGCTGAATTTGTTTTTGGCAACTCCTACAGGATGGTGTTGCCACTTTTATAGCTGACTGTACCTTGTCTTAATTTGCATAGGGAGGACGGGTCTGGGGTGTCCATCTCACCACAATAAAGGTAAAATTTAATCTCATACTTACTCCACATCTAATAATCATAAGGGTTTTTGGGCTCAGGAATTGGTTTGAGGGAGGATGCTTGAATGATTAATTTGCGCTTGCCTTGCAGTTCTTCTACGATCGTTTCTCCTTCTATTTCTAGCCAACTGTCTGGGGCAAAGGTGGTGCGGCTTTGACCGATCAGTAATTTTACCGGCAACCCGATCGGATAGGCGTCGGCCGCGCAGCAGGTAATGATAAAACGCCCGATCCACATATATTGTTCTGCTATGTTGGGGGGATGAATTACAAATCCTTGAACTTTGACTTTTTGACCTCTGTATATATCCGGTTCGGGGTTGAAATTTAACAGCCGCACCCATTCGACGAGCGATCGCTTTTCTGGTTTTGTATTATTGCGAAATTCTTGGGGTTGCAGTCTGGTGATGGGCAGGGATTCGGTGAGGCCTCGTTCTAATGCTGTCTGGCTGGTAAATGTGCGTGGCGTTGTTAGTAAACCTATTAATGCGACGCTCAACATTAAGGTGCTGCCGATACTGGGGGGAAACAAAGTAACGTGTTCAACTTCGGTGGTTCTGAGAGAGTTATTTGCTGGTGATGTCCGCGATTGCTTTGTGGTGCGATCGAGTTTTAAGAGTTCCCAAGCTTTTAAACCGCCAATAACCATTAAGCCGATTCCTCCCGCTAGAGTCAAGCCAAAGTAATTGGGGTGAATGAGAATGCTTAATTTGCCGGTGATCCAATATTTAAGAAGCAGTATTCCCCAGGCTAAGATAGCTAGGGCGTCCAGCCAGGGGCTAATTTTTTTAAGATTCATTAGTTATTAGTCATTGGTCATTGGTCATTAGTCATTAGTTATTAGTCATTAGTCATTGGTCATTAGTTATTAGTCATTGGTCATTAGTTATTAGTCATTGGTCATTAGTCATTAGTCATTGGGAATCTATCGTTAGTTGTCAGTCCGGTTCAATTTATTATTAACCTAAATGCAAGTTGACAGCAAGGGTCATTAAAAAGGTTAACTGAGCGGCCAAGACAATTAAGTAAACTACTGCTCGACCTTTAAAAATTGACAACATTAAACCGATGCCTTTGAGGTCAATCATCGGGCCGAAAACGAGAAAGGCTAACAGCGAACCGCTGGTAAATGTGGAAGCAAAAGACAGGGCAAAAAAGGCATCTACTGTAGAACAAATCGATACGACTGTGGCTAATAGCAGCATGGCTAGAATCGAGGAAACGGGGCCTTGGCCGAGGTTGAGAATTAGTTCGCGGGGTGCGCCAACTTGAATGATGGCTGCGATCGCACTTCCGATTACCAACACTCCTCCCAATTCGCGCAACTCCTGTACCATAGTATCTAAAAGCAGGCGCAAACGCTCTTTAGAAACGCGGTGGAACAGGGAGGAACGTTTCGAGGTTTTTTCTGTTTTGCTTGTTTGTAATCGCTTCCAGTCGTCTTGTAGCAAAGATTCGATCGGCACCACCCCCCCCGGCTGACCCAGCATAAATGTTCCCGACTGCAAAAGCAGCGGAGTGTTAGCTTGGACGAGTTCTTTTTCGGAAAACTCTGGTTTTGGCAAGGGGATTGCGCGGGCTACAGAAGGTTGCAGCAGAGGCCGCAAGTCTTTTTGGGCGCTGAACACCCAGCCGATAATTGTGGCTATAAACAGAGAAAATACCACCCGCAAAACTACAATTTCTGGCTGATCGCGAAATGCCGTCCAAGTCGCCCAAATTACCACGGGGTTGATGGTGGGGGCCGCCAGCAAAAAGCCGATCGCCGCTGGTGCGGGAACTCCCTGCATCAGTAACCTGCGGGCTACGGGCACGTTACCGCACTCGCACACGGGAAACAAAAAGCCGATCGAACTGCCCATCAAAGCCGCCAGCAGCGGGTTTGATGGGATGCGCGATACGAGTTTGCGTTCGTCTACAAAGCCCAGCAGCAAACCTGAGAATAAAACTCCCAGCAGCAGAAAAGGTATTGCCTCTACTAACAAGCTGAGAAACAGGGTGAAAGCATTATTTAACTGATTCGTCAGGGCGGGTTGCATCGATCACCTACTGGTAGATTGCTATTTAGCTATACGTCTTTGGTAGAACTGCTTGTATATCATACCAAAGCATAGCACTAAGTTAAGATCCCGTTAATTATTTTTGCCTTTTTTTTGCTGGATTTTGTAGATATTATATTTTAATCAATGCTGATGCCTTGAATGATTGGGAATGGTTAAACTTGTTTTAATTTGAATGAATTTCTATTCATATCCGCCTCGTACAGCCAATCAATAATTGACCGAAATTATCCAGGATACAAGCCCCCGAATTTATCCCTGGGGTCAATGCTTCAATTCTAAAATCTAAAATCTAAAATCTAAAATCTAAAATCTAAAATCTAAAATCGATTGACTCTGCCAACCGTCGCCGATTTGATGGATCTTTCGGTTAACAATGGTTGATTGTAGAACAACTGCTAAGGCAGATTTGGCAGATTGCGGGCGAGGATAACTCTTTTATATAACGATCGCTATAAAATTGCTTTGTAGCGATGACTTTAGTTTTCACGACAAACCTATAGGGGACGCACTGGCAGGTGTGCCGCTGGCTGGCCGTTACGGGGGGTTGCGAGTACCGGATCGGGGAGATGGGATGAAATCGCCTCAAATGCCCTAGCTTGCAAGGCGTCCCGCCATCGCGATTGCAAGCTAAAACTCAGGGACGCGATCGCCCTAGCTTTGTGCTTTTAACTTGTCTGCTGACGGGCTACATCGTGTTGGCGATCGGGCAATTCCGATTTTCTTCTATTATCAATCAATTATATTTCTCAGCCTAATAATTTATTAACAAAAGGTTAAGACGATAACTTAAGGTTAATGAATAGTTAAATAGTTAAACCAAGCGTTAATACCGCTCAAGTCAGTATAAAATAAAGTCAGGTATAATTACCAGGGCGCATTTATCTCGGTGATCCTCAATCTTGCCTAATACTTTAAGTGGTAAAATTTTCCTTGCTACAGTCAGTTTTTTGTGTAATTTAAAATGCAGTTTGCCAGGGGGATGCCGGTCAAAACACTCAACAAGTCACCTGTTGACCTTTGGTAGCTGAATGTCGCTGGCAAATAGAACCCAAAAAAGCGTGCTGATAAATTTATGTTGAATACCTCCTGCGTAGAAAGACCCGTCCAACCCATCTCCGAGGCTGACCTAGGAGAACTTTGTTTAGACTCTACTCTCCAACAATTGTCGCTTTACGATTTTCAGGTAGAAGCTACGGATTGGGGAATGCGAATTTCCCAGATGTTAGAAGCTAATCCGCTGTTACCGGGAGTCATTGTCACCCATCAAGGTGAATTTGCCGGTATGATTTCCCGGCGGAGATTTTTAGAATTTATCAGCCGTCCTTTTGGGCGAGAATTATTTTTAAAGCGACCTGTGAGGGCTTTGTACCGCTTTGCCGAAACTGAGAGTTTAATTTTTCCCAGCAATACTTTAATTGTGGATGCAGCGAGGAAGTCGCTGTTGCGATCTAAAGAACTGCTTTACGAACCGATTGTGGTTCAAGTTTCGCCTCAAACTTATAGTTTGCTAGACGTGCACGAACTGCTAGTAGCCCAATCCAACATTCATGAACTAGCAACAAAATTGCTGAGGCAGCAAACTCAATCTCAACTAATTCAAACAGAAAAACTAGCAAGTTTGGGACAGATGGTAGCTGGAGTCGCCCACGAAATTAGAAATCCCGTCACCTGCATCAGCGGAAATCTCGGCTTTTTGTCCAACTACTCGAAAGACATCATGGATTTGCTGTCTGCTTACGAAGACATTGTGGGTGACAGCGAAAAAATTGGCGAACTCAAAAAACACATAGAATTTGATTTCTTGCAAGAAGATTGGGTGGAAATTCTCAAAAGTATGAAAGTTTCATCGCAGAGGCTGACCGAACTCGTCACCAGCCTGCACACCTTTTCTCACATGGACGAAACCCACTTGAAGCAAGCTAACATCCACGAATGTATTGACAGTACGCTGCTAATTATGAAAAACCGTCTGAAGTACGGGTTTAATGTAGTTAAAAACTATGGTGATTTGCCTTTAGTCAAGTGTTACTCTGGTCAGTTGAGCCAGGTATTTATGAATATCATCAGCAATGCGATCGACGCTTTGGAAGAGGCAAAAGCAGAAAAAGATTTTATGCCGGCGATTACTATTGAAACCGAGGTAATAGAGAGTTCTGACGGAGACTGCGTGAATTCGGAATTACTTCAAAATTATGTTATGGGCGATGGCGTCCCGCCCCGCAAGCTACGACAAAATGCCAAACAGCTATCATCCGCCAGCCAAAACGGCGACTTCAGCCTAGAAGCAGCGGAAAAAAATCAAAATAACGCTTGGATAGCCATCCGAATTGCCGATAACGGGCCGGGAATACCGCCAGAAATTCAGCGGCGGATTTTTGAGACATTTTTCACCACTAAACCGGCGGGGAAAGGTACCGGTTTGGGGTTGGCAATTACCCATCAAATTGTTACGGAAAAGCATAAAGGCAAGTTGAATTTGCATTCAACGCCCGGTACCGGTACTGAATTTGAAATTTTGTTGCCATTGATTTGAAGCAATAAGTCATATCACATCTCTCTTCTCTTTATCTGCGTGAATCTGCCTCAATCCCTTGTCATCTGCGGTTAATACATTCTCTTTTTTTAACCGCAGATACAGGCAGATTAACACCGATTAACGCAGATGAATTATATCAATTCCGGTTGCACCATCGGTGATTGTTGACTGTTGACTGTTGACTAATGACTAATGACTAATGACTACTGACTAATGACTAATGACTCTTTTTAAGCTCTTAGCTGCACTGGCATTACCAAGAATGTAGCATTGACTCCGCCCAAAGGCTGGAAAATTACTGGGGCTAAAGCACCGTTTAATTGCAGTTGAATTTCTGGGGATTGAGCAGTTTTCAAAATGTCAATTAAGTATTTCACGTTGAAAGCAATATCTATGCTATCTCCCGAAATCTGTGCGGGCATTGACTCTTTGCCACAGCCGACATCTTTAGCATCTACAGACAAAGTAATTTCCTGATTTTCCTCGTCGATGCTGCATTTGAGAATATTATTTTTTTGGTCGGCAAAAACGGCAATTCTTTCTACTGCTGCTAAGAACGATCGCCTTTCTAAGGTAATTTGTCGCTCAAAAGACGGCGGAATCAACTGCCGGTATGCGGGATATTGCCCTTCCAAGGTGCGGGTTGTCAGCCGCTGGTCTGCCCATTCAAACACTACTTGACCGTGTTCAAAATGCAGCGTGACAGGTTCAGTCCACTGCCGCATCACCAGCATTCTTTCTACTTCCCGCAATGCTTTAGCGGGGACTGTCACCTCAAATTCTTCTTGGGTTTCTTCGCCTTCAGATTTTTCATTGGCAGTTTGAACTACTGCCAATCTGTGGCCGTCTGTAGCTGCAAACTCCAGGCAATCTTGCAATACCTTTAAATGCACGCCTGCAAGTACCTGTTTTGCCTCGTCGGGGCTAGTAGCAAATAAAGTTCCTTTGAGTCCTTCTATCAAGGCTTCCGGTGGCAATTTAAGGATTGTTCCGCCTTCTATTGCAGGCAATTCAGGGAATTCTTCCGGGCCCATGCCTCTAACTTGGTAGCTGCCAGAACTGCAAGTGAGATATGCTACGGTGTCCCCCGCTTCGTCTTCTAGAGTAATCTCTCCATCTGGGAGTCTCGAAACAATATCGTTAAGCAATTTAGCGGGTATGGTAAAACTGCCGCCGCCAGTCACTTCTGCTGCGAAGCTGGTACGAATGCCTAAACTGAGATCGAAAGCTGTCAAGCTAACCCGCTGATTTTCCTCATCCGCTACTAAGAGCACGTTGGCGAGTACCGGATGTGTCGGGCGGGAGGGAACGGCCCGACTTACCAACGAGAGGTTGGCGTTGAGGTCACTTTGGGTGCAAACCAATTTCATGGTACGAAGGTTAATTAACCGGATTTGAAACAGAAACAAATGGTATCACAGAAAGCCGGCGGGTCGGTTTTTCTCTGTCAGGGCTTAAGCCTGGGCGCTTATTCCCGGTTTCTACGCAAAATTTTGTCTGTAAAAACGAGAAATCTTCCAAGAAACCGGGTTTCTGAGGTTCGCGCGCGTCGTGAACTATCTGTGTAGGGTGCGAAGGGCTCACCAGTTTTTTTTAGTTTATTGAATTATTTTTGTATCGATCGCCCTGTGGAAACTGTGGAAAAAAAAGCTAACTGCTTGCTGGGCGTCACTTATAGGTAATAAATACCTGTGGAAAACTTGTGGAAAAGCTGGTGCGGTCGATCGCCCATTTTTGTGCAAAAGCTGTTTCGGGCGATCGAGTAAAGTTTTCCACAAACGGAAGGCAACTTTTCCACAGGTTTTTCCACAGGCAAGATTGTCTATTATGGGAATTGTTGACTGTTGACTGTTGACTGTTGACTGTTGACTGTTGACTGTTAACTGTTAACTGTTGACTGCGTGGAGTGATGACAACTGACAACTGACAACTGACAACTGACAACTGACAACTGACAACTGACAACTGACAACTGACAACTGACAACTGACTTGTTCTCAACTTTTGCGGCTGACAACATTAATTCGATCGCTCAACTGACGCAAAGTTTGAGCCAAATTCGGGTCAGTGTTCCGCAACTGAGCAATTTTGTCGCAACTGTAAAGCACAGTCGTGTGATCTTTGCCGCCAAACACTTCACCAACTTTCGGCAAACTCAAACCAGTATGCTGCCGAATTAAATACATCCCTATTTGACGGGCGAGACTAATTTCTCGCCGCCGGGAAATTCCTTTCAAATCTTCAACAGAAACATCAAACTCCTCAGCCACAACTGCAATTACTGCATCTGGCGTTGCCTCTACGCTTTCAGTTTGCGGATTCAAAACGGGGGCGATATTTTCCACGGTCATCGGCAAACCAGTAATTGAAAGATATGCTACCGCCCGAATCAAAGCTCCTTCCAATTCCCGCACGTTGGAAGTGTAACTAGAAGCAATGTATTCAATCACATCTCGCGGCAGTCGCATATTTTCATACTCGGCTTTTTTCTGCAAAATTGCCATCCGAGTTTCCAAGTCGGGCAATTGAATGTCGGCAATTAATCCCATCGAAAATCGGGAACACAAACGCTCTTGCAGGCGGGGGATTTGCTGTGGCGGACGGTCAGAAGCTAAAACTACTTGGTTTCCCGCTTCGTGCAAAGTATTAAAAGTGTGAAAAAATTCTTCTTGAGTGTATTCTTTCCCTTCAATAAATTGGATGTCATCTATTAATAAAACATCGGCAGCGCGATAATGATCGCGGAAAGTTTGCATACTGTCTTTGCGAATGGCTGCGATTAAATCGTTAGTAAATTTCTCAGTAGAAACGTAAAAAATCTTGGCGTTGGGGTCAATTTCCAAGCGATAATGACCGATCGCCTGCATCAAATGAGTTTTGCCCAAACCAACGCCACCGCACAAAAATAGGGGATTGAATTCTCGGCCCGGAGACTCGGCTACCGCGAGGGAAGCCGCGTGAGCCATGCGGTTGTTGGAACCGACGACAAAGCGGGAAAATAAGTATTTTGGGTTTAAATTGGCGGGTTTGGGGGGGTGAAGCGAGTGGCTTTCCATATCGGCGATGGGGGAGGGCCAAATTATGGCGGAGTCACTGCTGCCACCTGTTTCGTTTCCTCCGGCAATGGTCAAGTAAATGTCTACGGGATAGCCGAGAATTTCTGCGACTGCATCGGCAAGGATTTCTCTGTAATATTTTTGCAACCAATTGCGAGCAAAGGGGTTGGGGGCGCTGACAATCAAACAGTTATTTTCGAGTTGTTCGGCCCTAGCAGTTTTGATCCACGTCTCAAAGCTAGGTCTGCTCAGTTGTACCTGGAGACGTTCAAGTATCTGATTCCACAGACTTTCGAGGGGAATGTCCACTGCTCACCTCTGCCGATCGGCATTCAAGATATTAATTCTACTCTAGAGAGTTTAGTCGTCAGATGCTAAAGTTTAAGGGAGTCTGCCGTAGCTTGCGGGGCCCGACGCCATCGCCCAAAAATTTGGCGGCTCTGCAGTCCTGCGCCAGGTATCGGGGAGCGGATCAGCAAATATTTAGATTTGGCAGGAAAGCCTTAAAACATGGCCATGAAGAGTTCTACTGGCAAATTTTGGAAGCAACCGGCAATTTACATATTGCTGCTGGTAACGGGAGCCGGGGCCGCCATGTTGGGCGATCGTCTGACGGTTCCTCAATTTCGTGGAAATTCTGGCGATTCTGGACAAAGGGCGCTGGAACCGAAATTGCAACTGCCTCCTAATACAAAGGATCAAGCTAGGAAAGTCTTGCCGCCGGCTTCCTTGTCCGGCGACGGGACTAATGTGAATTTTATTGTGGCGGCGGTGGCAAAAGTTGGGCCGGCAGTGGTTCGGATCGATGCTTCGCGCCGGGTGAAAGCGGGAAATAGAGGGCTGTCGCCGGAAGATTTTTTTGGCAGAGAACCGAATTCGGGCGGCCGGGGCGGGATCGAACGGGGCACTGGTTCGGGTTTTGTCATCGGTGCCGACGGCCTGATTCTCACTAACGCTCACGTTGTAGAGGGAGCCGATACGGTAAATGTAACTCTCAAGGACGGCCGCAGCTTTCAGGGGCGGGTGTTGGGGGCTGATAAGGTGACGGATGTGGCTGTGGTGAAGATTGAGGCGAATAATGTGCCTGTGGCGACGATCGGCAATTCGGATAAGCTGTTGCCTGGGGAATGGGCGATCGCGATCGGCAATCCTTTGGGTTTGGACAATTCCGTAACTGCGGGGATTATTAGCGCTACGGGACGATCGAGCTCTGATGTCGGCGTACCTGACAAGCGGATCGGTTTTATTCAAACAGACGCTGCAATTAATCCGGGGAATTCCGGCGGCCCGCTGCTGAATGCTTCGGGCCAAGTTATTGGCATGAATACGGCGATTATTCAAGGTGCTCAAGGGTTGGGGTTTGCGATTCCCATTCAGGCGGCGCAACAGGTGGCGAAGGAACTGATTACGACGGGGAAAGTCGAACACGCTTATTTGGGTATTGAAATGGCGACGCTGACTCCAGAGGTTAAGCAGCAAATTAACAGCAATGCTACCAGCAGCCTGCGAGTTGCAGTCGATCGGGGTGTGGCTATTGTTAGTGTAGTTCCTAATTCTCCCGCAGCAGCAGCCGGTTTGCGGGCTGGAGATGTGATTCAAAAAATTAATAATCAGCCGATTATTCAGTCGGAAGCTGTTCAGGAGTTCGTGCAAAATGCTAAGGTTGGCGGGCTGTTGCAAATGGAAATCAACCGCAACGGGCAAATAGTTAATTTGACTGTTAAACCGGGGAGTTTGCCGGTTCAAAAAGTTGGATAAGAAGGAAAGCACGACACGGATTTGGACACGGATACACGGATTAATTATTGAGTGAGTAAGTTATATTTTGTTCCTCCACCCAACCGACAAAACTGTAACAACAAATAACCAATAACGACTAACCAATAACTATGGCAGAAATCTTACAAATCTCACAATTAGGAAATCCCGTGCTGCGCCGCCGATCGCAAGTTGTCGAGAATATTAAGGACGATCGCATTCAACAGTTGATTGACAGCTTAATATTTACAGTACAGCAGGCAAACGGAGTGGGGATTGCCGCCCCTCAAGCCGCTCAGTCCGATCGCCTGTTCATCGTCGCATCCCGCCCCAACCTGCGGTATCCCCAAGCACCCCACATGGAACCCACAGCGATGATTAATCCCCGGATTGTGGCTGCATCAACAGAGACAGTCAAAGACTGGGAAGGCTGTTTGAGCATTCCGGGGATTCGGGGATTAGTGCCGAGAAGTAGGGCGATCGAGATAGAATACACCAGTAGAGACGGCAAACTCCACCGACAAGAATTGACAGACTTTGTGGCCCGAATTTTTCAACACGAACACGACCATTTAGATGGAATCGTGTTTTTAGACAGGGTGGAAAATACCCACGAACTAATCACAGAGGATGAGTATCAGCAGCAATTTGTCAAGCTACTTTAACCAAAAGCATTCAGCGTACAGGCCCCCGATTCATCCGCAGGGTCGCTTTCTTCAATTATCCAATCTAAAATCCAAAATCTAAAATCTAAAATCGATAGATGAGTACCAAAAGGAAATTGTCAACTTACTATAACACTTGATATAATTGCTAGTAGTAACGCCAGTGATGTTGTGAATAGGAGGGCAAATGTCTATCAATTTGGAAAAAGGCGGGAGAATCAATCTCTCTAAAGAAGCACCGGGGCTAAAAAATGCCGGGATTGGTCTGGGATGGGATACCAATGCTACAGACACAGGCGCAGCATTTGACTTAGATGCTTCCGTGTTTATGTTGGGGGCTAATGCAAAAATTCCCAGCGAAAAATACTTTGTTTTTTACAACAGCAAAGAGTCGCCGGACGGTTCTGTAATACATCTGGGAGATAGCAGAACCGGAGAAGGATTTGGTGATGATGAAACCGTTACAGTCGATTTAACCAAAGTCGATCCGGCGGTGCAAGAAATTGTGTTTGTGGTAACAATCGACCAAGCAGAATCGAGAAGGCAAAACTTCGGTCAAGTGCGGAATGCTTTTATCAGGATTTACGACACCACTACTAACACAGAAGTCATGAAGTACGATTTGGATGAGGATTTTTCTCGGGAAACTGCCATCGAATTTGGCCGACTTTACAAGAAAGATGGCGAGTGGAGGTTCCAAGCAGTGGGACAAGGCTACAATTCCGGCTTGCAAAGCTTTGTAGATAAGTATGCCGCATAAAATGTCGATCGCTCCTAGCTAAATAAATCGAGGGGAAATTCGGAAGCAGGAATGTTTCCCTCGATTTTAAGCAATCAGACTCATGAGGTGACAAACCAGATGGGAATTCAATTAAAGAAGGGCGAAAGATTTAATCTTTCTAAAACATCTCCACTATAAACCATACAAAATCACAAAACTATGGCTATCAACTTAACCAAAGGACAATCAATAGTTCTCAGCAAAAGCGAATACGACTTGTCCAAACTCACAATGGGTTTGGGCTGGGATGTTGCACAAGCTAAAAAAGGTCTTTTCGGGCGAAGCAGCGGTGCAAATTTTGACTTAGATTCCTACGCTATGCTGCTGGGAGAAAATGGCAAAATAAAGAACTACAAAGAAGATGTAATTTATTACTCTCATTTGGAGTCAAAGGACAAAACAGTTGTTCACTCAGGCGACAATCTCACGGGCGAGGGAGAGGGAGACGACGAACAAATAGTGGTGAAACTGAGTTCTTTGCCAGCAGAATATCACAAAATTATTTTGGGCGTAAATATTTACGATGGAAAAGAGAGAAAACAGCATTTCGGCCTGGTAGAAAATGCTTTTGTGAGAGCTGTAGATGCCGCCGGGAAAGAAATAGCTCGCTATCGCTTGTCAAATGACCCATCTTATGAAGGAAAATTAAATATGTTGATGGGAGAAGTTTATCGAGAAGGCGGCGAGTGGAAGTTTAAGGCTTTAGGAAATCCTTTGGCTGAGGATATGAACGGTGTTGTCGGTTCGTTTATGCGGTGATATCAAATCTGTTAAATTCAGGCTTGTAGGGGCGGGTTCACCCAAACTACCTGTCAATAATTGACAATCTCTATAAACCCGCCCCCTCCCAACCCGCCATCAAAATGCACATTTTCCGCATTAAAGAAACATCAAGGTTGATGTAGGTTATCTGTGGTGGTGGGGCGGGTTTATAGAGACTGTTTGTGGGAATTAAACCCACATTCCGCACCCCCAACTGGCACATAGACGGATTGAGGGCGTAAAAGTGAATCATCCGAGACAATAATGAGTA